>NZ_BAAASD010000045.1:0-70193 GCF_039532705.1 Streptomyces sparsogenes subsp. cuspidosporus
ACAACCACCACCGCTACTACGACCCCGAAACCGCCCGCTACCTCACCCCCGACCCCCTGGGCCTGGCCCCCGCCCCCAACCCCGCCACCTACGTCCACAACCCCCACACCTGGGCCGACCCCCACGGGCTGACGCCCTGCAAGCCGTCCCTCAGGGATCGCCTGAAGTCCCTGTTCGGGGGCAAGGACTCCTCGGCTCCCCCGGCTCCCGAACCGCCGGCCGCCCGGCCGCCCCTCATGCTGGAGTCGCCCAACCCCGGTATCGGCACCGTCAGCGACCTGTACGGACCGTTCCACCGGCTGGGCTCGCCGACTCAGACGGTCGAGGTGACACAGCAGGTCGTCGAGTCGGGAGAGCTGTGGGGACGCGCCTCCCGCTGGGGAGGCGAAGAGATGGTCCAGGCCCACCGGGGCCCCATTCCGGACAGCGCGCCACCCGGAAGCTTCGAGTTCTACACCTCGGTCGAGCCCAAGCCGGCGAGGAACACACCGCCCGGCTATGTGGCGTGGGAACTCGGCAGCGAGGCCGGGGTGGGTAGGGTCCACCACGGCGGCGAGGACTTCGCCTCCATCCCCGTCTTCGTCACGGAGGTGAGATGACGTGCGGCGCATCGAGGCAGCGGAGTTCCACGGCTCCCCCCAGGCGTATGTCGCCCAGCTCGAGGTGACCACCGAGAGCCTGGAGGCCCGCTGGGGCGCCCGTGAGATCACCCGGGACGACCTGGGCGACTGGTTCACCTTCGCCTTCGCCCTCGACAGCGGCACGCTCGCGGCCCTGGTGCGGGAGGCCGAGCACGCCCCGCACCCCGGCTACATCCTCACGGCCATCGGGGATGAGCACCCGCGCGCGGTGCTCACGGGATTCCTGGCCGAATCGGGGCTGAGCGCGGATCGCGTCCTCCACGAGGGCTTCGACTGAGACGGCCCCGGCCCCCGGAGCACTCGCCAGGGCCCGGCGTCGGCACCCCGCCGACGCCGGGCCCTTCGCCTTGTCCGGCCACCCCCCAAAGGACCTTCTCCGTCCATCCCCCAGGGGACCTTTCGGGCCGCCGGTGGCAACCGTTCGCTTTGATCGATCCGGCAGTTCGGCGCATTGACCCTCTGCAGGCGCGGCCATAGCGTAGAGACCGGTTGCTATCCCATTCCCGAACCGGAGGCCCCTGCCTTGCCCGAGCGCCCCCTGGCGTTGTTCGCCATGAGTACGAAGACCCTGCCCAGCGTCTATCCCCCCGAGGTGCTGGAGCGGCTGCGGGCCTCCGTGGAGGTCGATCCCTCCCTGGTCGCCGAGGACTTCCGGGACCCCCGGGTGCGCAGCGCCCTCAGCCGGGCCGAGATCCTGCTGACCGGCTGGGGCTGCCCGCTGATCGACGCGGCGGTGCTCGACGCCGCGCCCAGGCTGCGCGCCGTGCTGCACGCCGCGGGATCGGTCAAGGGCATCATGGCCCCCGGCTGGTGGGAGCGGGGACTGGTCGTCTCGTCCGCCGCGGACGCCAACGCGCTGCCGGTCGCCGAGTACACCCTCGGCATGATCATCCTGGCGGGCAAGGACCTCTTCGCCGCCCGCGAGCGCTACCGCTCGCTGCGCACCTTCCCGGTCGCCGAGATCCTCCCCGGCATCGGCAACTTCGGGCGCCGGGTCGGCCTCGTGGGCGCCTCCCGGATCGGCCGCCGCGTCATCGAGCTGCTGCGCCCGCTGGACTTCGAGGTGTTGCTCGCCGACCCGTACGTCGGCGAGGCCGAGGCGGCCGCGCTCGGCGTACGACTGCTGCCGCTGGACGCGCTGCTCCGCCGCAGCGACATCGTCTCGGTCCACGCGCCCGCGATCCCCGAGACCCACCACATGATCGGCCGTGACCAGCTCGCGCTGATGCGGGACGGGGCGGTGCTGATCAACACCGCGCGCGGCAGCCTGGTCGACCACGACGCGCTGATCGAGGAGGTGCGCACCGAGCGGCTCAGCGCCGTGCTCGACGTCACGGAACCGGAGCCGCTGCCCGCCGACTCCCCGCTCTTCGACCTGCCGGGCGTCTTCATCACCCCGCACCTGGCGGGGTCGCAGGGCAACGAGGTGCGCCGGCTCGGGCTGTCCGCGGTGGGCGAGTTGGAGCGGCTGCTGGCCGGGGTGCCGCTGTCCCACCGGGTGGACCCGGCGGAGCTGGAACGGGCCGCCTGAGCCCGGGTTTACGGCGGACACAACGGGCGCTGCGACCTCGCCGAGATCCAGTTCTGGTACCTGGCGCCCGACACGGAGTGACGGCGCGGGTGCCGCGCGTGTGTCCCGCCCGTGCGTAGCGGGCGGGACACAGCAGGTGAGAGCACACCGCCGTGGGGTACCGGTAGGGGGCACGTCTACCCTGATCCGGCCGCCTTCGGGCGGCGCGTTCGGTTCACCCAGGCGACAGGAGTACGACCATGGCCACCTCCACCGATGTGGAAGCCCCTCCCGAGGGGGCGGCGGAGAATCGTTTCCGCACGTGGCTCCTCAAGGGCCTGTCCGACCTGGGCAAGCAGCCGTCCGGGCCGCACGCCCCCGAGGCGGAGGTCCACCGGGGGCAGCGGTGGTGGCGGGTGATGTGCCTGACCGGTGTGGACTACTTCTCCACCCTCGGCTACCAGCCGGGCATCGCCGCCCTGGCCGCCGGGCTGCTCTCCCCCGTCGCCACCCTGGTGCTGGTGATCGTCACCCTGGCCGCCGCCCTGCCGGTCTACCGGCGCGTCGCCCAGGAGAGTCCGCACGGCGAGGGATCCATCGCGATGCTGGAGCGGCTGCTGACGTTCTGGCAGGGCAAGCTGTTCGTCCTGACGCTGCTCGGGTTCGCCGCCACCGACTTCCTGATCACCATCACCCTCTCCGCGGCCGACGCCTCCACCCACCTGGTGGAGAACCCCCACTTCACCGGCGTCCTGCACGGCCATGAGGTGATCATCACCCTGGGCCTGGTCGCCCTCCTCGGCGCCGTCTTCCTCAAGGGCTTCACGGAGGCCATCGGGGTGGCGGTGGTCCTGGTCGGCCTCTATCTGGCGCTCAACGCGGTGGTGGTCCTGGTGGGGCTGTGGCATGTGGCGACCGCGCCCCACGTGATCACCGACTGGTCCCAGGCGCTCACCGCCGAGCACGGAAACCCGCTGGTCATGATCGGTCTGGCGCTGCTGGTGTTCCCCAAGCTGGCGCTCGGCCTGTCCGGCTTCGAGACCGGGGTGGCGGTCATGCCGCACGTCGAGGGCGGGCCCGAGGACACCGAGGAGCGGCCCGCCGTGCGGATCCGGGACACCAAGAAGCTGCTCACCACCGCCGCGGTCGTGATGAGTGTCTTCCTGATCGCCACCAGCTTCATCACGACCCTCCTGATCCCCCAGGACGAGTTCAAGGACGGCGGCCAGGCCAACGGCCGCGCGCTCGCCTTCCTGGCCCACCAGTACCTGGGCTCGGCGTTCGGCAGCGTCTACGACGCCGCGACCATCGGCATCCTGTGGTTCGCCGGGGCCTCCGCGATGGCCGGGCTGCTCAACCTCATGCCGCGCTATCTGCCCCGCTACGGCATGGCGCCGCACTGGGCCCGTGCCGTGCGCCCCATGGTCATCGTCTTCATCCTCATCGCCTTCCTGGTCACCTGGATCTTCGACGCCGACGTCGACGCCCAGGGCGGCGCCTACGCCACCGGCGTCCTGGTGCTGATGACCTCCGCCGCGATCGCCGTCACCATCGCCGCCCGGCGCGCCCGGCAGCGCGGCTGGACCGTGGCCTTCGCCGCCATCTCCGCCGTCTTCGGGTACACCACCACGGTCAACGTGGTGGAGCGGCCTGACGGCGTGAAGATCGGCGCCTGTTTCATCGCGGGCATCATCGCCGTGTCGCTGCTGTCCCGGCTGGCCCGCGCCTTCGAGCTGCGGGTCACCGACGTCCACCTGGACCCCATGGCCGAACGGTTCGTCCGCGACACCGCCACCCGCCGGATCCGGTTCATCGCCAACGAGCCGGACAGCCGCGACGCGGCCGAGTACCGCGACAAGATCCACCAGATCCGGGCCGACAACGACATCCCCGCCGAGGAGGACTTCGTCTTCGTCGAGGTCACCGTGCGCGACCCCTCCGACTTCGAGTCCGCGCTGCGCGTCCGGGGCGAGGTGCTGCACGGCCGCTATCGCGTGCTGACCCTCGACGGCTCCAGCATCCCCAACTCCCTCGCCGCGCTGCTGCTGCATGTGCGGGACCTGACCGGGCGGCGCCCGCACATCTACTTCGAATGGACCGAGGGCAGCCCCTTTGCCCAGTTCCTGCGGTTCTTCCTGTTCGGTCAGGGCGAGGTCGCCCCGGTGACCCGCGAGGTGCTCCGGGAGGCCGAACCGGACCGGGCCCGGCGCCCCCATGTGCACGTGGGCTGAGCGGACACCGCGGGCCCGCCGGTCAACTCGGGTCCCGTGGCCGGGAGTCGACTCTACGGGGTGACATTAGTGTGCGCCGCACAGTATCGTGTGACCTGTGTCCGTAGAAGAACTGACCCTTGCCCAGGCCCAGGAGCTGCGTCGAGGGACGGTCGTGCTGGCCTGCCTGGCGCTGCTCCAGAAGCCCAGTTATGGCTACGCGCTCTTGGAGACGCTCAACGAAGCGGGGGTGACCGTCGACGGCAACACCCTCTACCCCTTGCTGCGCCGCCTGGAGAAGCAAGGCCTGCTCACCAGCGAATGGAATACCGACGAGTCCCGGCCACGGAAGTTCTACCAGGTCAGCCCCGATGGCTCCCGGGTGCGCAGCGGCCTGGTGCGCGAGTGGCGGGACCTCGTCGCCTCGATTTCACGACTCACCAAGGAGGGGTGATGAGTACCCAAGGAGGGGTGATGAGTACGAGCCTGCTCACCGAGCGCTATGTGCACGAAGTCGTCAGGCGGCTCCCGGCCGACCAGCGGGAGGACATCGCCGAGGAGCTGCGCACCACCATCGCCGACACCGTCGAGGGCCGCAACCCGGCCGATCCGCGGGCAGCGGAGCGCGAGGTGCTCTGCGAGCTGGGCGACCCGGTGCGCTACGCCGCGCGCTACACGGACCGGCCGCTCGCCTTAATCGGACCCGACCTCTATCCGACCTATGTCCGGCTGCTGGTGACCCTGCTGTGCACCGTGCTGCCGGCGATCACGTTCGGGCTCGTGGTGCTGGACGTCCTGGACGACGAGGGCCTCGGCCCGGCCCTCGGCGGCGGCATCGCCACCCTGTTCACCCTCGGCTGTGAGATCATCGCCGTGCTCACCGTGGTGTTCGCGGTGACCGAGCGGGTCCGCCACCGCAAGGGTGTGGTCGACGCCGCCTCCTGGACGCCCGACGACCTGCCCGAGGTCCGGCAGCCGGAGAAGGCCGGCGTGGGCACCATCGCCTCGGCGGTGTGGGACGCGCTGCTGTTCGGGCTGATCATCTGGCAGCACACCGCGAAGCCCTACCGGGCGGACGGCGAGCGGTTCCAGGTCCTGGACCCCGATCTGTGGTCGGGCTGGGTCTGGCCGATGCTCGCCGGGCTCGCCGGGCTCGTGGTGGTCCAGGTGGCCCGCGTGGCCGCGCGCGGCTGGACCGTCCCGCTGGCCATCGGGAACGCCGTCTCCCAGGCGCTGTTCACGCTCTCGCTGGCCTGGGTGCTCCATCAGAAGGCGCTCTTCAACCCGGACTTCCTCGCGCACACCAAGGACCTCTGGTCGTCCTCGGACCAGGCCTACAGCGGAGCGGCGCTGATCGTGCTCGCCATCGGCGTCAGCGGGGTGTTCAAGAGCTTCCGCTCGGCGCGCGGCTGAGGCGCAGACCCCGGCCGCGGGGCGGGTCGCCGCGCCGGTCATCGCGCCGGCCGTCGCGCATGACGAAGGGGCGCTCTCCCCGCCGGAGCGCCCCTTCGCGAGCGTGTTCCGCCGGGCCGGCCGGCGGTGCCTCAAGGGCGTTCCAGCACCGAGTCCCTGACCCGGTTGCGGTCGACCTTGCCGGTGGAGGTCCTGGGCAGCGGCTCGGCCACGGTCTCGATGACACCGGGGATCGCCGCCCGCACCGTGCGCTCCGCGCAGTACTGGCGCAGCGCCAGAACGCCCACGCAGCCCGGTTCCACCAGGCGCAGCCGGGCGTGCAGCCGGTGTCCGGCCACCGGGTCGGGGACCGCGACGACGGCCGCCTCGAGGACGGCGGGGTGCTCCAGCAGAATGGCCTCGACCTGCTGGGTGCTCACCTGGAAGCCGCGCACCTTCACCATGAAGTCGGTGCGTCCGAGCACGCTGAGGGAGCCGTCCTCGTGCCGGGTGGCGATGTCCCCGCTGCGGTAGTAGACGAGACCGGGGACGCCGTCCGGGTGCGGGCCGAACTTCCCGTCGCTGGGCACGTTCACGTAGCCGCTGGTCTGGAACGGGGTGTTGACGAGGAGCTCGCCCTGCCCCGGGCCGGTCAGCGTGCGCCCGTCCTCGCCACTGATCAGCCAGCTCACGCCGGGCAGCGGGTGGCCGATCGGCAGCGGGGTGCGGACGGGCCGGTCGCGCGGCACCTCGTAGAGGAAGCTGTTGTTGGTCTCGGTGCAGCCGTAGTTGTTGTACCAGCGGGCGCGCGGGAAGACCGTGGAGAGCCCGGCCAGCACCCGGGCGGGCATGCTGTCGCCGGCGAACACGAGGTGTTCGGGTGCCTCCAGCGGCCCTTCGCCGGCCGAGGCCTCCACGAGCAGCTGGAAGAGGAGCGGTACCCCTTGGATCACCTGGACCCGGTGGTCGGCGACCAGGTCGCGCAGATAGCCCGGGGAGGCGCCGCGGTCGGGGTCGGCCAGGACGACGGTGCCGCCGTACGCCAGGGTGGTCCACACGTCCAGCAGGCACAGGTCGAAGTTGAGCGGGGCGTAGTTGAGGACGGTGGTGCCCGCGGTGATCCCGAAGGTCTCGGCGCCCCACGCGGTGAACCGGGTGACCGCGCCGAACGACAGGGGGACGATTTTCGGCAGGCCGGTCGAGCCTGAGGTGGTGAGCATGAAGCCGATGGCTTCGTCGTCGACCGGCGCGGGCACCGACGAGGCCACCGGCACGGTTCCCGGCGCGGGCACCGACGAGGCCACCGGCGCGGTTCCCGGCGCGGCCGCTGAGGCGTCCGCCGGCCGCGGGGGCCCGGTGGTGTTCCCGGCGGCCGCATGGGGGTCCACCACCCGGTCGACCAGCGGATCGTCGGTCAGGCCGAGGACCACCTCGCACCCCGCCTGCTGGTACAGCTCCTTGGCCGGTGTGTCGGGCAGCTCGTGGGACGGCAGCAGAAAGCGGCGGCCCGCCATCAGCGCGCCCAGCACCAGCGCCACCGCCTCGGGCGACTTGCGCACGCGCAGGCCCACCGGGCGGGAGGTGTCCGGCGCTGCGGCCGCCACCTGGGCGCGTGCCCGGCGGGCCATGGCGTGCAGCTCGGCGTAGCCGACCGCGCGGCCCTCCCAGATGAGCGCGGGCGCGGACGGCCGGTCGGCCGCGTGCCGGGCGAACGCGGTCACGAATGTGTGGCTCATGCGGGTCCCCGCCCCGCGGCGCGCTCGGCGGTGTTCCGGATGGCCCGCACCGAGCGGAAGTTCCTGGTGGTCAGCTCCGCGTCGGGAACCACGACCCGGTAGCGGTCCGCCAGCCATCCGGCGATCCGCAGCACGGCGAGGCTGTCGATCACGGCGGTGGCCAGCAGGTCGTACTCGGCGTCGAGCTCCACCGTGGCGACGCCGGGCAGGAACCGCTCCACGACGAACGCGGCGATGTCCTCCTCGGAGATGTCCGGCACGGTCGCCGGTGCGGCGTGGGGGTGCGCGGGCATGGTGTTTCCCCTTCCACTGGTTCCTGACGTCCCACTGGTTCCGACGGCCTCACACTTCGACGTCCTCACACTTCGATGAGCGTGCAGAACCAGTGCATGCCGGGCGCCGCGACTCCCACGAGCGCCACGAGGTCCCCCCGCGACAGCTCGGCGGCCTCGATGTGGCGCCACAGGCAGATCAGTTGGTCGGCGGCGCCCATGTGGCCCAGTTCGCGGGCCAGTTCGGCGTTGGTGCGCGTCAGGGGGAGGCCGACCGCGTCCGCGGCCGCGCGGATCGTCTGCTGGTTGTCGTTGAGGTAGACGAGGCGGGCCAGTTGGGTCCGGTCCCGTCCGGCGCGGGCGAGGGCCTGGTCGACCACGTCCGCGACCCGCCCGCTGATCTCCTTCATGAACACCTGGAACCGCTCGGGGTCCCGGCCGAAGTGGCGGTAGACCCCGGTCATCGGGTCGGCGTGCAGATTGCCGTGGCCCGGGGGCGGCAGGGGGGCCGCGGCGCCCCCGTACTCGACGCGGAACAGGTCGGCGTACTCGGGGTTGGTGAAGTGGGCCGAGGAGAGCCGGCGCAGGCGCGGGTGGCCGCGCCGCAGCACGGCCGCGACGGCCCCGTCGCTGGCGATGGCGCCGTTGAAGTCCATCCTGTTGGTGTGGGCCTCGCTGGCCACGTTGACCAGGGCCACCAGCACGTTCCGGGTGTCCGGCGAGAGGGCCATCGCGCCCGCCGCGTGGTCGAGCGCCACCGACCAGGCCGCGCACACCTGGGTGAACATCACGGTGGGCGTGGCGTGGGCGCCCAGCGCCCGGGCCACGGCCGCCGAGGCGTCCCAGCCCAGGTACTCGGGGACGTCGGAGTGGCCGACGACGATCAGGTCCACGTCGGCGATGTCGAGGTCCGCGTTCTCCAGGGCCGCGCGGGCCGCCTCGGCCGCGAGGTCGGTGGCGGTGACTCCCTCGGCCACCCGGTGGTAGGTCCGGTACCCGAGGCCGCTCACGACCTCGGGATCGGGCACGTACTCGCCGGCCGTCTCGGCCACGTCGTGCCGTTCGCCGAAGGCCATGCCCATCGCGACGATGCCCAGGTCCACTGGAGTGGCCATGTGTTGTCCCTTCGCTCGGATGGCGTCCTCGCCAGGTGTGCCGGCTCAGACGTGCGCCGGCTGGAGGGCCGGGAGTTCGGGCACCTCGGCGAGCGGGGTGTCCAGGATGCTCAGGTGGCGCCGGGCGAGGTGCAGGCTGATGGCCAGCAGGGCCATGGCCGCGGCCAGGATGAGGACGGCCGTCTCCACCCCCGCGGCGTCGGCGAGGAATCCGGCCACCAGCGGGCCGATCCACTGCATGCCCTGGAAGAAGAACTGTCCGGTGGCGGCGACCCGGCCGAGATACGCGTCCGGGACCAGCCGCACCTCGTACGACTCGGTGACGACGTTCATCGGCGCCATACCGGTCATGCCGACCATCAGGACCAGCCCGATCTGCCACGGCTGGGGCACCAGCGCCACCAGGGCGAAGGACGCCACGAAGACCCACGCGGACAGCAGCAGCACCCGCCTGGCGCCCAGCCTCCGCATCAGCCAGGGCCCGGCCACGGCGCCGATGAGGCCGCCGGCGAGGGCGAGCGAGGTGGCGACGCCGACCGCGGTGGGCCCGCCGCCGCGGTGCCGCACCAGCACGATGAACAGGAGGGTGAGCCCCTGCGCCACGGTGTTGAGCAGGGCGCCCCAGGTGAGGGTGAACATCAGGTAGTCGCTGCGTCTGATCAGCCGCACGCCGTCCTTCATGTCCGCGACCAGGCCGGGCCGCCGGTCGCCGTCGGGGTGCCGGTCCGGGCCGAGCGGCCTTCGGATGAGCAGCGAGCCCAGGGTGACGAAGACGAAGGACACCGCGTCGAAGAGGAACGGGATCCAGCGGGCCATGGAGTACAGCAGGCCGCCGAGGGGGGCGCCGATGAGCTGGACGACCATGTCGCGGCCCATGCTCTGCGCCGTGGCGGTGGCGACCTGTTCCTTGGGGACGATCCGGCGCAGCACCGGCGTGGAGACGCCGATCTTCAGCCCGGCGGCCAGTCCGCTGACCAGGGCCAGCGCGTCGAGCGCGAGGACCGGCGGACTCCCCCGGTACACCAGCAGGGCGACGGCGGCCATCGCCACCGCCTCGACCAGCGGGACCACGCACAGGATGGCGCGCCGCGACACCCGGTCGGCCAGGGCTCCGCCCACCGCGAGGGTGCCGAGTTTGCCGAGCATGTGCAGGACGGTGATGGTTCCGGCCTGGGTCGCCGACCCGGTGGCGTACAGCATGAAGAGGGGGAACGCGAGGGTCGACACGCTGGTGCCCAGCGTCGACAGGCCGTTTCCGGACCACCAGTACACGTAGTCGCGGTCGCGCCACAGCGATGGTGGCCGCTCCGCGGTGTTCGGCGTTTCCCCGGGACGTGACCGCGCCATCGCCCTAGCCCCCGTCCCCTCGGCTGTCTCGCTCGTACCGTTCGCTGGTGCGTCCTGCCGGTCCGCGGCCGTTGCCGGTGACCTCGCGCAGCATGCTGGTCGATGCGTCGCCGCCCGGGCCAGGCACTACACCGGCAATTCACGGGGGAAGTTGCCGCTGGGCGCAAGAAGTGTGAGAAGTGAGGGAGAAGCGGGGAGAAGGGGGAGAACACCCGGAGAACGAGGAGGCACGGAATGCTGGGATGTCCGCTTCCGGCCACATTGGCGGAGTTGTCAACTAGTGGACACAGACCGCTTTCATGTCAAGGCTACCACTCCCCCTCGGACGTGTTGTCGAGTAGGGTCCCATTCTTGCCACGGGACGATGTCATGTGCGTGCGAGTGGTTTATCGGGTCCTTGAGCAGGCACAAACGGGGAACCAGGGGGTCGGATGAGCGTCGGACGAGCCCGCCCCGATTTCGTCGGCCGCCTTGCGCCTGCCCGGTCACGGGGCGGCGCCCGCCTTTGCGCGCGCGCCGTACGGGATGCGCAGGGGGAGCACTTGTTCCATCTCAAAGGGGGATTCACTCAATGGCGATTCCTAATGATTTCACGTCGTTCGACGGAACCGACATTCATCAGCTGCGTGACTTTCTGCTGAACCAGCGGCGGATTTCCGGCTGGACGCAGGAGGAGCTCTCCGAGCGCTCCGGTGTGAGCGTGCGTACGATCCGCAACCTGGAGACGGGCTCCAACACCAACCCGCGCAGGACATCGGTGGCCTTGCTGCTCAGCGCCCTGGGCGCGGCGCCCGCCTCGCTCCCCGAGGCGGCCCCCTGGGGCGGGGACGACATGACGGTGCTGCCCGAGCGGCGGCCGGAGTCGCACCGGGGCCGGGCGACCGAGCTTTCGCCGTGGCACGGCCCCCGGCCCCTGGGCGACCCGTTAGTGGGCAGACAGGCCGATATGCGGCACATCCTGGCCTGCGCGCAGCGCAGCCGGCTGATCGTCCTCACCGGTCCCGGCGGGGTGGGCAAGACCCGCCTGGCCCTGGCGGCGGCGTCCCGGCTGCGCCCCCTGTTCCGCGACGGCGTGGCGGTGGTGGAGTTGCGCGACTGCCCGCCCGAGCACCTCGACCCCGCACGCGCACGTGCCGAGTTGACGCGCGTCATTCGGGATTTCATCCGTGAATCGGGACATTCCGGCACCGCCGCGCCGGGCGGCCGGCGGCTGCTGGTGCTGGACGGCGCGGAGCATGTGGCGCAGCAGGCCGCCCGTATCGCGCGGCAGTTGCTCGACGAGCGTCCGGGGCTGCATCTGCTGGTCACCTCCCGTCGCGCGCTGGCCGCGAGCGCGGCGGAGACCTGGGAGGTCGAGCCGCTGCGGGTGGACGGCCGGGAGCGCCGTGACATCGCGGTGCCGAGCGCGGTGGAGTTGTTCCTGCGCCGGGTGCAGGCCAGTCTGCCGACCCTGGATCTCACCCATCACCTCCCGCTGGTCACCACGCTGTGCCGGCTTCTGGACGGTGTGCCGCTGGCCATCGAGGTGGCCGCGCAGCGGTTGCGGTCGCTGCCGCTGACCTCTCTCCTCCAGGAGGAGACGCTCTTCCATCTGCTGGACCAGGCCGACACGGGGGGTCTGAGCGCGCACCGCACACTGTCGGACAGCGTGCGGTGGAGTTACGACCTGCTTCCCGTGGCGCACCGTGAGCTGCTGCGCGAGCTGGTGGCCCTGCCGGACGGCTTCTCGCTGGACGACGTGGTGACGGCGCAGCCGGGCCGCCGTCCGGGCATGATGCGGGTGGCGCATCTGCTGGCCGAGCTCGCGGACGCCTCGCTGGTCCAGACGCAGCGGGAGCGGCAGTACACCTACCGCATCCACGCGCTGGTGCGGCATGTGGTGACGCAGGTGGCGCGTCACCCGCAGGCCGCCGACGCCGGGGCCGCCCGGCCGGCCGAGCCGGACCGCCCCGAGCCGGTGGCGGTGCGCAGCGCCGGGCGCCCCGCCGCCTGACCCGGAGGACACTCAGCCCGCCGCCGCGGCGCCCGCCTTGACGGCCTGGAGCGAGAAGTACTCCGGGCCGTCGAGGCGCGCGAACATCAGCTTCTCCAGCCACGGCAGCAGGCTGTCGTCCGGTTCGGCGGTGTGGTCGAGCCTGCTCAGCAGCCGTTGCAGCACGAGGACCAGCCATCCGGTGCCCGGGGCCGTGGCGCGCTCCTCGGCGAAGGAGTACAGCCAGGTGTACAGGCACGAGGCGGCCGCGTGATGGACGCAGTGTTCGGTGGCCCGGTCCTGTCCGTCGGTCGTCGCGGGGTCGAGCGACTCGGCGGCGATCCGCGTGTAGAAGGCCGCCCGGCGGGCGGACCACGCGTCGAGGACCTTGCGGAGCGCGTCGGCCTCGGCCGCCGGGACCTGGCGTTCGGCGATCAGTCGGGCCTCGGCCACCGCGGGGCCCCAGCCCCGGGTGATCTCGTCCTCACTGGCGTTGGTCAGCCGCAGCGCCCGGCCGGAGGGTTGCCACACCGGGGCCTCGTCGGACCAGTCGAAGAGCCGGCGCAGCAGGGTGTCCGCGCCGGGGGCGGGGCGGTCGGCCACCCGGGCCACGGCGGGCAGTTGCGAGGCGATGCTGTGGAGGTTGACGTGTGTGGTGCCCTCGAAGACGCTCGCGATCGCGTGGTCGCGCTGGAGCTTCTGGAAGACGCCGCCGGCCACGCCCTCGCGCAGATAGCCGCGTGCCCCCAGGACCCGGCCGGCCTCCTGGACGACCTCCTCGCCGAGGGTGGGCACCAGGTACTTGACCACGGAGGACCACAGGCTGAGCCGGGACGGGGCGACCGACAGCGAGCGGGCCACCGGCAGGGTGACGCACTCGGCGATCAGCAGGTCGAGGTGGGAGCGCACCAGGTGCCGGCGGATGACGGGGATGCGGTAGATCTCCTGCCCGTACAGCACCCGCTCCCGCGCGTGGCGCAGGGCGATCCGCAGCACCGAGTCCATGGTGCCGATGGACAGCGCGCCGATGGCCGTGCGGGTGATCTGCAGGACCTGGAGGATGCCGGTCAGGCCCCCGCCGGGGCGGCCGAGCAGCGCGCCGGCGGGCACCTTGGTGTCCCGGAAGGTGATGCCGCTGAGGTCGTGGCCGCGCAGGCCCACCGTGCGCACGAAGGGGTGGTTGTCCCAGCTGCCGGGCGGGAGCGCTTGCTTGTCGACCAGCAGCAGGGAGGGGCCGGCCCCTTCGACGGCCGCGTAGACGGTGAGGAAGCGGCCCCGGGTGGCGTTGCCGACGGGCCACTTCTCCCCGCTGAGGAGGTACCCGTCGCCGTCCGGCACCGCCGTGGTCTCGTTGGTGCCCAGGTCGCTGCCGTGGTCCGGTTCGGACACCGCGAAACACGCGAGGTCCCCGCCCAGGAGGCCCTGCGCGACCCGGGCGCGCTGCTCCTCGTCGCCCCACAGCCACACCGGGTTGACGCCCAGGAGCGCGGAGCCGAACATCACCGCGACCGTCAGGTTGCGGCGCGCGAGCGAGCGGGTCAGCAGGACGAGCTGTTCCAGGTTCCGCAGCCCCCCGCCGAACTCCTCGGGCACCAGGTAGCGCGCGAACCCCCAGGACCGGATGAGGTCCACCGCGCCCGGGGGCAGGGCGCCCCGCTCCTCGTGCTCGACCGTCTCCGCGTGGCTGAACGGGCCGCCGGCCGCGCCCGGGTCGCCGAGGGTCCGCTCGAGGTCGGCGACCAGGGCGAGGGAGGGGCGGTCGCCAGGGTGGCGGTTCATGCGGTGGGGGCGTCGGCGCCGTAGCGGGCGAAGAGGGCGGCGACCTCGTCGTCGGGGGGAAGCTGCGCCCGGCCGTCGGCCACCTCGGTGCGGACGAACTCGACCACGTCCCTGACCCGCTCCAGCTTCATGGTCTCCTCGGGGGTCAGCACCCGCAGGCCGTAGAGGTCCTCCAGGTTGTAGCCGAGTTCCGCGAGGACGAGGGAGTGGAAGCCGAGGTCGCCGACGAGCCGGTGGTCCGGCTCGACCCGGTCGACCTTGCGCGGAGCGATCAGCCGGACCATTCCGCACACCACGGGGGAGACGGCTTCGGCGCCGAGGGCGGCAGGAGTGTGAGTCATGTCCTCGACGGTAGGCCGGGTGGCGGGCCGCTCCCAGGCAACGGGCCCGGCAAGCACACGGCAACTCGCCGCCACCGGGGGTGCGCTTCCGCCGAACTGCCGCCGGGATGCCCATGGGTCAGCGGTCGCCGTCGCGGCCCGTGGGCCGTTCCCCGGTCAGGGCCACCGGCAGCGCGGACATGCCGCTCAGGAAGTTGGAGTACACGTATCGCGGCTCGCCCGCGGGCTCGGCGGAGGCGACCAGCTCCACCAGGCTCTCCAGGAGGGCCGTCAGCTCGGCGCGGGCCAGGAAGGAGCCGAGGCAGAAGTGCGAGCCGTGGGCGAACGACAGGTGTTTGTTGGGGGTGCGGGCCAGGTCGAAGTCGTCGGGCCGGTCGAAGACCCGCTCGTCGCGGTTGGCGGAGGCGAGCCAGGTGACGACGATGTCGCCCGCCTCGACGAACCGGTCCTCCAGGAGCACGTCCCGGGTGGCGGTGCGGCCGCTGTGCAGGGCCGGGGTGGTCCAGCGCAGCACCTCCTCGACGGCCGATGCCACCTCGACCCGGCCGGTCTTGAGCGCCCGCCACTGCTCGCCGTGTTCCATCAGCGCGTGCAGGCCGCCGATCATCGCGAAGCGGGTGGTCTCGTGTCCGCCCATGATGATGCTGTAGCAGTTGAAGACGATCTCCTCGTGGGTCAGCGGCCGGCCGTCGATCTCCTTGGTGACCAGCAGGCTGACCACGTCGTCGTACGGCTTGGCGCGGCGCTGGGCGGCCAGTTCGGAGAAGTAGAGCAGCAGGCCGTTCCGGGACGACCAGGTCGCCTCCTCGGTGGGGGCGCCGTCGGCGGAGGACAGCGCGGAGGAGGTGAGCTCGATGATGTGCCGGCGTTCGGCGGCCGGCACGCCGAGCAGGTCGCAGATGGCGGCGAGCGGGATGTGCGCGGCCACGTCCTCGGCGAAGTCCACCTGGCCCCGCTCCACCGCCTCCTCGACCAGCGCCCGGGTGGAGCGCCGGACGCTGTCGACCACCACGCCCAGGGAGCGTGGCGAGAACGGCTTGAGCAGGGCGCTGCGCAGCGCCTGGTGCGGGCGGCCGTCGGTGACGGCGAGCATCTGCCCGGCCGCCGAGTCGCCGCCGGCGAGCAGGGTGTCGAGCACATTGCCGCGTTCGGAGGTGAAGGTCTCGCTGTCGCTGAGCACCGAGACCACGTCGGCGTAGCCGCTCACCGCCCAGAAGCCGGGGCCGCGCGCGGTCTCGGGCTGCCAGTGCACGGGGGCCTCGGCGCGCAGCCGGCGCCACAGCGGGCCGAGGTCGTGGTCGGCGTGCAGCAGGGGGTCGGCGAGGTCCAGGTGGTCGAGCGGTTCCGGGGCGAGCGCCGGGCGGGTGTCCATGGTTGTTCCTCGACTCGGTGGCGGGATGGCTCGGGGGTGCGCTCAGCCGAGCGGCTTGGTGGGGCCGGGGAAGAACGCGGTGGTGGCCCCGGCGGTCTCGGCGCCGTCCACCACGAACTGCTGGCCCGAGACGAAGGACGCCTGGGGGGAGGCCAGGAAGTGGAAGACGTCCGCGATCTCCTCGGGGAGGGCGTGGCGGCGGGCGGGGATGCGCTCGTTGACCTCCTGGAGCATGGCGTCGGTGTACTCGGCGCGCTGCATGGGGGTCAGGACGGCGCCCGGCGCCACGCAGGCGGTCCTGATCAGGGGGGACAGTTCGACGGCGAAGGTCTGGCAGAGCGAGGCCACCCCCGCCTTGCTGGCGTTGTAGTCCGCGTAGAGCGGGTAGCCGCGGGAGCCGTTGACGGACGCGGTGGCGAGCAGCACGCCCTCGCCCCGGCGCAGCATGTGCGGGACGGCGTGGCGCCACAGCGCGAGGACGCCCATCAGGTTGACGTCCAGGGTGCGCCGCGCCTCCTCCTCGGTGAGGTCGAGGATGCCGTGGCGGACGCTGATGCCGGCGTTGGCGATGACGACGTCGAGGCGGCCCCGCTCGGCGTGCACCCGGTCCACGGCGTCCCGGACGCCGGCCCAGTCGGCGACGTCCAGCTCGATCCAGCGGACGTGGCCCCCGCCCTCGCGGGGGCCTTCCCGCGTGCCCGGGGCGGGCGGCTGGATGTCGAGGTTGACCACGTAGTCGCCGGAGCGGGCGAACCGCTCCGCGGTGGCCTGGCCGATGCCGCTGGACGCGCCGGACACGATGACGGTGCGCATGGGAGGTGGCTGCCTTTCTGCGGGAGCCCGCGGGGCGGGGTCAGACGATGACACGGGGGTGTTCCAGCGCGTAGCCGCTGAGGTTGCGCCGCAGGTTGCGGCTGACGGTGAGCTTCTTGAGCCAGCGGTCGGTCCCGTCGTACCGCGGGGTGAAGGGGCGGCGGCCGTGTACGGCCCGGTAGTTGTCCACGATCAGCAGCGAGCCGGGGCCCACCACGATCTCCCGCTGGACGCGCCGTAGTTCGTCCATGAGCCGGTCGAGCGCGGCGGCGGCCTCGATGTCGTCGGAGGCCACGCGCATGAAGGGCCGGTCGATGCGCAGGTACGGGTTGAGCCGGTCGCCGAAGAGCACGGCGGTGGGCACGGGCCGGTTCACCATGGCGTACAGCCTGGCCAGCGCGGGGTGGCCGGGCGCGGACGTCTCGAGCTGCCGGATGTGTTCGCTGTCCGGCAGGATGTGGAAGCGCTCCTCGGCGAGCACGGTGCGGTCGTGGTCGCTCAGCCGTACGTCGCGGACGGACGCCACGACGGTGGGCACCCGGTCGGGGTTGCGCAGGCCGAACAGCAGCAGGTAGTCGCAGCGGTTGGGGTGGAATCCGTCCTCGGTGTGGAACTCCAGCAGGCTCTCGCTGCCGTAGCCGCTCTGGCGCTGTTCGTCGCCGCGGATGGGCAGGATGTTCTGGATGATGCGGCCCTCCTGGAGGGTCACCCAGCCGAACGGGTCGCCCAGCGCCATTCCGCACATCGCCAGCCACAGCTCTTGGGCCCTGGCCGTGTCGCCGTCGATGGCCTGGCGCCAGTGGCCGGGGGTGGGGCCGATCCGGGTGTCGTCCACCGGGAAGCCGTGCACCAGGCAGGCGGCCGTGGACTCGGTGCGGCGGTAGGAGAGGAGGAAGCCGCGCAGTCCGGGGGGCAGCAGTTCCTCCGCCGCGTGGTCCCGGTCGTAGAACTCCGGCAGGCCGGGCGCGCCGTGGGTGTCGCCGAGCCGGGCCGCGGCGGCCCGCAGCGCGGCGGCCTCGGCTGCGTCGAGGCGGTATTCGAGGGGGGTGTCGGGTCCGCCGGGGTCCCGGTCGGCCGCCCCGGGGCGGAGGGCGTGGGCAGCAGGGTAGGTGCTCGTCATGGCGATGGTCCTCCACCGGGGTCGTGACCGCGCGGGTCGTCCGTCGTTCGGTCCTGTGCGCCCCGCGCGTCGCCGCCGGGCCGCGTGGTGGTGCCTCACTGGGCCGGCCGAGCAGGGTCCCGGCCGTCGTCGGCCCAGTGGTGGTGCGGGCGGTGGCCGGGGGCGTGTCCGGCCACCGCCGAGGGGGGAGTTCAGACGGGTTCCTGCCAGTCGGACGCGAACGCGTCGAACTCGTGCTGGTCCAGGGTGATCAGCGGCTCCTCCGGGCCGGCCGCGTCCGCGTCCGGGGCCGGGGCGAGCTCCTTGACCGCGGTGGCGAGCGCCGCCACGGTCTTGTGGGTGAACACGTCGCGCGGCGCCATGTCCAGGCCGTCCGCGTGGGCGAGGGTGACGAGCTTGATCGAGCTGATCGAGTCGCCGCCGAGGTCGAAGAAGCTGTCGTCGATGCCCACCCGCTCCACCTGGAGCGCCTGCGCGAACAGCGCGCACAGCCGCTCCTCGCGGGCGGTGCGGGGGGCCCGGCTCTCGGGGGTGCCGGTGAAGTCGGGCGCGGGCAGGGCGTCCCGGTCGAGCTTGCCGCTGGGCGTGACCGGCAGCCGGTCCAGGACGACGACGGCCGCGGGCACCATGTGGTCGGGCAGGGCGGCGGCGGCCCGGCGGCGCAGGTCCGCGGGGTCCGGCCGGGCGCCCGGGGCCGGGGCCGCGTACGCCACCAGCAGCGGCCGGCCGGGCCGGTCCTCGCGGACCACGACGGCCGCCCGGGCGACGGCGGGGTCGTCGGCCAGCACCGTCTCGATCTCGCCCGGCTCGATCCGGAAGCCGCGCACCTTGACCTGCTGGTCGGCCCGGCCCAGGTATTCCAGGGTGCCGTCCGGCGTGCGGCGGGCCAGGTCGCCGGTGCGGTACATCCGCGACCCGGGCGGGCCGTACGGGTCGGCGACGAAGCGTTCCGCGGTGAGCCGGGCCTGGCGCAGATAGCCGCGGGCGAGCCCCTCCCCCGCCAGATACAGCTCGCCGGGCGCGCCCACCGCCGCCGGGCGCAGCGCGCCGTCGAGCAGGTAGACGCGGGCCCCCGCGACCGGGTCGCCGAGCGGCGGCCTGGTCCGGCCCGCCAGCGGGCGGCTCATCGTGGCCATGACGGTCGCCTCGGTCGGGCCGTAGGCGTTGACCATGCGGCGCCCGGCCGACCAGCGTTCGACCAGCTCGGGCGGGCAGGCCTCGCCACCGACGACGAGGGTGACCCCGGGGGGCAGGCCGTCCTCGGGCATCACGGCGAGCGAGGACGGGGGGAGCAGGAGCGCGGTCACGCCGTGCCGGGCCACGGTGGCCGCCAGGGCCGGGCCGGGCAGCAGCTCGTCGGGTTCCGCGACGACCGCGCTCGCCCCGGTCAGCAGGGCGGTGGCCAGTTCCCACACCGAGGCGTCGAAGCTGGGCGAGGCGAACAGCAGCACCCGCTCGTCGGCGCGCTGCGCCAGGCCGGTGCGCTGCTGGGCGACCAGGGCGGGGATGCCCAGGTGGGAGACCAGCACGCCCTTGGGGCGGCCGGTCGAGCCGGAGGTGTAGATGAGGTACGCGGTGTTCCCGGGCCGCAGCGGGGCCACCCGGTCGGCGTCGGTCAGGTCCTCGCCCGACAGCCCGGCGGCCAACTCGGCGGCCGCATCGGCCCGTTGGGAGGCGTCGGCGGCGGTGTCCGTACCGTCCGTGCCGTCCGTACCGTCCAGGCACAGGGTGGCCCGGGCGCCCGCCTCGGCCATCGGCCCGGCCGCCTCGGCGGTGGTCAGGACGAGGGCGGGCCGGGCGTCGGCGATGACGTGGCGCAGCCGCTCCGGTGGGTACCGCAGGTCCAGCGGCAGGTAGGCGGCCCCGGCCTTGAGGACGGCCAGGACGGCCAGGACGGAGCGGGCCGACTTGGGGACCGCGACCGCGACGATGTCCTCGGGGCCGATGCCGCGGGCCACCAGCGCGCGGGCCAGCCGGTTGGCCCGCGTGTTGAGCTCGCCGTAGCTGATGGCCGACTCGCCGTCGTACACGGCGATGGCCTCGGGGCGGGCGCGCACCCGTTCCTCGAAGAGCCCGGGGAAGGTGGCGCGCGCACCGGGGTGCGCGGGCCCGTCGGCGGCCGTGCGGAAGCGGTCGTGTTCCCGTGCGGTGAGCAGGTCGAGGCGGCCGAGGGGCACCGCCGGGTCCGCCACGAAGCCGTCGAGGACGGTGCGTACCCGGGCCAGCAGGTCCTGGCACTCCTCGGCGGTGAACAGGTCGGCGCGGTAGCTGAGTTCGAGGCTCATGCGCTCGCCTGGCACCACGACCAGGCTGAGCGGGTAGTGGGTGGCGCCGGGCACGGGCCGGTCGTCGACGGAGATCCGCAGGCCGGGGACGTGTTTTTGGACGGCGTCGCCGTCCACGGGGGTGTTCTCGAACCCGACGACGGTGTCGAAGAGTTCGCCGAGGCCCAGGGCCCGCTGCACTTCGGTGAGGCCCAGGTGCTGGTACGGGCCCAGCTCGGCCTGTTGGTGCTGGAGGTCGGCCAGGACCCGGCCGAGCGGCCGTGCCGGGTCGAGCCGCACCCGGACCGCCACGGTGTTCATGAGCAGGCCGACGATGTCCTCGGAGCCCGGCAGCTCGGGCGGGCGTCCGGCGCAGGTCGCGCCGAACACCACGTCCTCGCGGCCCAGCAGGTGGCCGAGTGCCACCGCCCAGGCGCCCTGGACCACCGTGTTGAGCGTCAGTCCGGCGGCGCGGGCCGCGGTGGACAGCGCCGCGGTGTGCTCCGGGTCCAGAAGCTCCGTCGCCAGGTGCGGGACGGTCGCGGCGGCGGCCTCGGCGTCGGGGGCCACGAGTGTGGGCTCGTCCAGCCGGTCCAGTGCCTCGGCCCAGGCCCGCTCGGCCCGCTCGGTGTCCTGGCCGTCCAGCCAGCGGAGGTAGTCGGAGAACTGCGCCGGTGGCGGGCCCTGTTCCGGGTCCGCCCGGCCGCCGCGGGCGTAGAGGGCGAACAGGTCGCGGAAGAAGAGCGGCAGCGACCAGCCGTCCAGCAGCCCGTGGTGGTACGACACCAGCAGCAGGTGGTCGTCGGGGGCGAGCCGGACCAGGGTGACCCGCAGCAGTGGCGGCTCCGCGAGGTCGAAGCGGTGCAGCCGGTCCTCGTCGATCAGCTCGGCGAGGCGGGTGCGGCGCTCGTCCTCGCCGAGGGCGGAGAGGTCGGCCTCCCGCCACGGCACGCGCATCCCCTCGTGCACGACCTGGACCAGCCGGCCCGTGCCCAGCAGGGTGAAGGAGACCCGCAGGGCGCAGTGGCGGGCGACGAGCGCCTCGACGGCCTGGCGCAGCGCGGCGGGGGCGAGCGGGCCCTCGAGCCGTACCGGGGCCTGGGCCGTGTAGACGTCCACGCCGTCGGCGGCCAGCATCGCGTGGAAGTGCATGCCCTGCTGCAGCGGCGTCAGCGGCAGCACGTCGGCGGGCCGGTGGCCGCGCTCGGCCAGCTCCGCGCGTTCGGCGTCGGTGAGCGGGACCAGCGGGCCCTCGGTCGCGGCCGTGGCCTCCCCGCTCCGCGCCTCCCCCCGCGCGCCGGTGTCCTCGGCCACGTCGGCGAGCCGGGCGATGGTCTTGTGGAGGAAGACGTCCTTGGTGCTGAGGGCCAGCCCGGCCCGGTGGGCGCGGGCCGCCAGCTGCATGGCGATGATCGAGTCGCCGCCGAGGTCGAAGAAGCTGTCGTCCACGCCGATCCGCCCCCCGCCGAGCACCTCGGTGAACACCTCGTGCAGCACCCGCTCCCGGTCGGAGGCGGGCGCCCGGTAGGCGCCAACGGCCTGGAACGTGGGGGCCGGCAGCGCGGCACGGTCCACCTTGCCGTTGGGGGTGAGCGGGATGTCCTCGACGACCATGATCCGGGCCGGGACCATGTACGCCGGGAGCCGCCGCGCCACGGACGCGCGCAGCGCGGCCGGGTCGGGGCGCGCCGGGGAGCCGGGACGGGGGCGGACGTAACCCACGACGCGCCGGGTCCCCGACGGGTCGGCGGACACCGCCGCCACGGCCTGCCCCACGGAGGGGTCCGCCGCCAGGGCGGCCTCGATCTCGCCCAGTTCGATGCGGTGGCCGCGTATCTTGACCTGCGAGTCGACTCGCCCGCGGTACTCCACGGCCCCGTCCGGGCGGCGGCGCCCCAGATCTCCGGTGCGGTACATGCGGGCGCCCGGGGGGCCGAACACATCGGCCACGAACCGCTCGGCGGTCAGGCCGGGTCGTCCCAGATAGCCGCGGGCGACCCCGTCACCGGCGATGTACAGCTCGCCGACCACCCCGGGCGGCACCGGCCGCAGGAACTCGTCGAGCACATACACCCGGGCGTTGTCGGCGGGGACGCCGATGGCGGGCCGGCCGACGGCGTCCCCGCCGTCGTGGTGCCAGAACATCGCGTCCACCGTGCACTCGGCGGGCCCGTAGAGGTTGTACACCGACAGGCCCGGCACCCCGTGCAGTTCGGTCCACAGGTCGTCCGGGACCTCCTCGCCGCCGAGCGCCAGGACACTCACCCGGTGGCGCTCCCCCGAGGCCGCGAACATGCCCGCCGCCAGCATCTGCCGGGCCACCGACGGCGTGGTGTCGAGGACGTCCACCGCGGCCCCCACGGCGTGTTCGACGAGCGCCCGGGAGTCCCGGCGGACGGTGTCGTCGACGATGTGCAGCTCGTGCCCGGCGACCATCCACAGCAGCTGGCTGAAGGAGGCGTCGAAGCCGAGCGAGTTGGTGAGCGCGGCGCGCAGTGGCCGGCCTCCCGCCCGGGTCCGCTCCGGCTCGAAGAAGTTGGCCCGGTGGCTGTGGAACATGTTGGCCAGGTTGCCGTGTTCGACGGCGACGCCCTTGGGGCGGCCGGTGGAGCCGGAGGTGTAGATCACATACGCCAGGTGGCCGGGGCGCAGCGCGCCGGCGCGGTCGCCGTCGTCGAGGTCGGTGGGGTCCTCGGGCAGCGCGGCCTCGTCGAGCAGCAGGGTCCGTACCCCCTCGGGCACGGCCCGCGCGGTGGCGGCGGTGGCCAGGACGAGGGCGGGGCCGGCCTCGGCGCAGATCGCCGCGATCCGCTCCGGCGGGTGCTCGGTGTCGATCGGCAGATAGCCGGCCCCCGACTTCCACACCGCGAGGATCGCCGCCACCGCCGCCGCGGTGCGGGGCAGGGCGACGCCGATGAGACGGTCGGGCCGCGCGCCCTCGGCGACGAGCAGCCGGGCGAGCCGGTTGGCGTCGGCGTTGAGCCGCTCGAAGGTCAGGCTCGCCGTGCCGTCGCTGACCGCGACCGCGTGGGGTGTCGCGCGGACCCGCGCCTCGAACAGCTCGGGCAGGGCCTGGGGCGGGTGGGGCGCGGTCCGGCCGCTGGACGCCCGCAGGATGTGCCGCCGCTCGGCGTCGGAGCACCCGGGCAGCCGCCCCGCCGGCAGGTCGGGCCGGTCGGCGAGGTCCCGTATCACGGCGCACAGCCGGTCCAGCACCTCGGCCGCGGCCTCGCCGATGTAGACGTCGTCGCGGTAGTTGAGTTCGAAGCGGAGCCGCTCGCCGGGGTGGACGGCGAGGCTCAGCGGGTAGTGGGTGCCCTCGAACGCGTCCTCCACGGCGTCCCGGAGCAGGCTGACCGCGAGCCCGGGCACCTCGGCGCCCTGGACTGCGTGTTCGACGGGGACGTTCTCGAAGGCGACGGTGGTGTCGAAGAGCTCGCCGACCCCGGCGGCGCGGTGGATGTCCGCGAGGCCGAGGTAGTCGTGTCCGGTCAGGGCCGCCTGCTCGCGCTGGATACGGGCCAGCAGGTCGGCCACCGGCTCGGCCGGGTCGATCCGCACCCGGGCCGGCACCGTGTTCATCATCAGGCCCACCATGCGCTCGCTGCCCGGGAGCTGGGGCGGGCGCCCGGCGACGGTGTTGCCGTAGACGACGTCCCGCCGCCCGGTGAGCCGGGTCAGCAGCAGCGCCCACGCGCACTGGACCAGGGTGTTGGTGGTCAGCTCCCGCGACCGGGCCGCGGCGGTCACCCGCGCGGTGTCGGCCTCGGACAGCTCCGCGACGACACGCCGCTGGCCGCGGCCGGAGGCGCCGGTGCCTGCCCCGCCGGCCACCAGCGTCGCCCCGTCGAGCCCGGACAGCGCGGCCCGCCAGGCGCGCTCGGCCCCGGCCCGGTCCCGGTCGGACAGCCAGCCGAGGTAGTCGGCGAACGACGGGGCCGCCTCCAGCCGCTCGGCGCTGCCGCCGTCCCCGTAGACGCGGAACAGGTCCGCGAGGACCAGCGGCAGCGACCAGCCGTCCAGCAGGATGTGGTGGTTGGTGAGCACCAGGACGTGGCGGTCGGCCGCCAGCCGCACCAGGGTGAAGCGCAGCAGCGGCGGCTTGGTCATCTCGAAGCGCCGGGAGCGGTCCTCGGCCAGCAGCCGGGTCAGCCGCGCCCGGGACTCGTCGGCGCCGAGGCCGGAGAGGTCCACCTCCTCCCACGGCGGCTCGACCGCCCGGGCGATGGCCTGCACGGCCTCGCCGGAGCGGCGGCGCAGGAACCCGGCGCGCAGACTCGCGTGGCGCGCGGGCAGGGCCAGGCAGGAGCGGCGCAGGACGTCGGTGTCGAGCGCGCCGACCAGTTCCAGGGGGGTCTGCACGGTGTAGAAGTCAACGGACCCGCCGGATCCGCCGGGTTCTCCGGTTCCGCCGCCGGCGGCCCCCTCGTCGAAGAGGGCGTGGAAGAGGATGCCCTGCTGCAACGGCGTGAGCGGCAGCACCGCCTCCAGGGATGTCTGTTTCACGAGGTCTCCCACTGGGCTTCGAGCTCGTCGAGTTCCTCCGCGTCGAGGTGCACCAGGCTCGCGGCGTCGCGCGGTGTCCCGGCTTCCGGGCCGGTGTCCTGGGCCACTTCGGCGAGCCGGGCGATGGTCTTGTGGAGGAAGATGTCGTTGGTGGTGACGACGAGCCCCGCCTCGTGGGCGCGGGCCGCCAGTCGCATGGCGACGACCGAGTCGCCGCCGAGGTCGAAGAAGCTGTCGTCCACGCCGATCCGCGCCGCGCCGAGCACCTCGGTGAACGCCTCGTGCAGCACCCGCTCCCGCTCCGTGCCGGGCGCCCGGTAGGCGCTCGCGGCCTCGAACGCGGGGGCCGGCAGGGCCGCGCGGTCCACCTTGCCGTTCGGCGTGAGCGGGAAGGTGTCGAGCACCACGATCCGGGCCGGGACCATGTACGCGGGGAGCCGGCGCGCCAGGAACTTCCGCAGCCCGGACGCGTCGAGCCCGCCGTACGGCGCCGGGCCGCCGGTGGCGGTGGTGGTGCCGGTGGCGGTGCTCGCTGTGGTGTCGGCGGCCGTGGTCGTAGTGGTGTCGGCGGCGGGTACGGCGTAGGCGACCAGCTGTCTGGTCCCGGGCCGGTCCGCGCGGACGACCGCGACGGCCCCGCCGACGCCGGGGGCCTGGGCGAGCTGGGCCTCGATCTCGCCGAGTTCGATGCGGAAACCCCGCAGCTTGACCTGGCGGTCGGCGCGGCCGAGATACGTCAGCTCGCCGTCCGCCGTCCAGCGGGCCATGTCCCCGGTCCGGTACATCCGCGCGCCGGGCGCCCCGAAGGGGTCGGCGACGAACCGCTCCGCGGTGACCCCGGGCCGGCCGAGGTAGCCGCGGGCGAGCCCGTCGCCGCTCAGGTACACCTCCCCCGCCACCCCGGGCGGCACCGGCCGCAGCGCGGAGTCGAGCAGCCGGAGCCGGCCGCCGGGGACCGAGGAGCCCATGGGCGGCGCGGTCCGGCCGGACAGCGGCCCGGTCTGGGTGGCGATCACCGTGGCCTCGGTGGGGCCGTAGGCGTTGACCATGTGCCGTCCCGGGGACCAGCGGGCGACCAGCTCGGGTGGGCAGGGCTCGGCGCCGACGACCAGATTGACGCCCTTCGGCAGGCCGTCCGGGGGCATGGCCGTGAGCGCGGAGGGGGCGAGCAGCAGGCAGTCGACGCCCAGTTCGGCCACCAGGGCGGCCAGCGGCGGCCCGGGCACCAGGCGTTCGGGCGGGGCGACCACGGCGGCGGCGCCGGTGAGCAGCGCCACGCACAGCTCCCACACCGACGCGTCGAAGCTCGGCGACGCGAACTGCAGCACCCGGGTGTCCGGTCCCAGGCGCAGGAGGTCCGTCTGCTGCCGCAGCAGGGCGGCCAGGCCGGTGTGGGTGACCACCACGCCCTTGGGGCGACCGGTGGAGCCGGAGGTGTAGATGACGTACGCCGGGTGCCCCGGCCTCAGCGGCGCCACGCGGTCGCGGTCGCTGAGGTCGGTATCGGCCAGGTCGGTGCCGATGCCGGTCTCGGTGTCCGTGTCCGGGTCCGTGGCCGTGGCGTGACCGGCTCCGTCCAGGTAGAGCCGGGGCACACCGGAGGCCAGTGTGCCGTCGTCGGCGGCCCGCGTGGTGAGCAGCATCAGCGGCTCGGTGTCCGCCAGCATGGCGGCGACCCGCTCCCGCGGATAGTCCAGGTCGACCGGGAGGTACGCGGCGCCCGCCTTCATCACCGCGATCACGGCCGTCAGCGCGGCAACGCCACGCGGCAGGGCGACGGCCACCAGGCGCTCGGGGCCCGCTCCCCGCGCCACCAGGGCCCTGGCGAGGCGGTTGGCGCGGGCGTTGAGGCCGGCGTAGTCGAGGCGGGAGGTGGGCGAGAGCACCGCGCAGCCCCGCGGGGTGCGCCGCACCTGGTCCTCGAACAGCTCGGGGAAGGTACGCGGCGTCACGTGCCGCGCCGGACCGGGTGGCAGGCCGACGGCGAGCGCCTCGGTGCGTTCGTCCGCCGTGAGGACGTCCACCCGGGCGAGCGGAAGGTCGGGCGGGGCGGCGAGGAAACGGGTGAGGAAGTCGGTGAACCGCGCCTGGTGCGCGGCCAGTTCCGCGGCGGTGTAGCGGTCGGGGTTGGCCTCGAACTCCACGCGCGCGCCCCGGCCGTCGGGTCCGGGGTGGCAGGTGATGTTGAGGTCGGTGACCGGCCCGCCGGAGAGCGCGGCCAGGCGCGCCTCGCGTCCGGTGAACGCGGTCTCGGAGCCCGCCGGCACGATGTTCACCAGCACGCCGAACAACTGCTCGTCGGTGCCGAGCAGGCGCAGGTCGCGGCGGAGCTCGTCGTACGGGTAGCGCTGGTGGGTGAGGAGTTCGCCGAGCCGCCGCGCCACCTGCCGGACCAGCGGTGTCCTGCCCTCGGCGGGGCTGACGGCCAGCCGCAGCGGGAGCGTGTTCGAGAGCATGCCGGGCACGTCGCGCGACCGGGCGCCGAGCCGTGCGGTGACCGGGACGCCGAGGGTGAGGTCCTGGGCCCCGGTCATGCCCTGGAGATACGCGGCGACGGCCGCCAGCATCGGCACCGTCCACGGGGCGCGGGCGTCCCGCCCCGCGCTCTGCAGGGCCCGCAGTTCGGCCTGTGAGAGGACCGTCGTCGC
Organism: Streptomyces sparsogenes subsp. cuspidosporus; assembly: GCF_039532705.1. NCBI lineage: Bacteria > Bacillati > Actinomycetota > Actinomycetes > Kitasatosporales > Streptomycetaceae > Streptomyces > Streptomyces sparsogenes. Next base: position 27,039 of record NZ_BAAASD010000045.1, read on the forward strand.
CGACAGGGCGCGCCCCGCGGCGCCGGTCGGCACCCCTTGGGCGAGCGAGGCGGTCTCGGGCCGGTCGGCGAGGACACCGTTCCAGTAGTCCCGGTCCGCGGTGTAGTCGTCCGAGGCGCGGTAGTCCGCCTCCTCCGCCAGCAGGTCCACGAGGCGGCCCAGCGGCTCGCCCGCCGGCTCGGTCCCGGCGGCCAGGGCCTCGTAGACGGTGGCGATCCTGCGCGAGTGCAGCACCGAGCCGAACGCGTCGGACAGGATGTGGTGGCTGCGCTGGTACCACAGGTGGTGGTCGGGCCCGATCCGCATGAGGACGTGCCCGGACAGCGTGTCGCGGAGCGGGTCGCGCGCGGTGGCGCGGTCCCGTTCGACCAGCGCCCGGGCCGTGGTGAGGGCGTCCGGGTCCCCGCTGAGGTCGATCTCCCGCCACGTCGAGCGGCCGGGGGCGACCGGCCGCTGGTAGAGGCCGTCCGGACGCTCCACCAGCTCGACGTCCCAGCTGCCGCTCTCGCCCTCCGCGTGGCGGATCGCCCGGCGCAGCAGTTCCCCGTCCAGCGGCCCGCGGACCTCCATGACGGCCACGGTGTTGTAGGCCGGGTTGTCCGGCTGGAGGCGCTGGGCGTGGAAGACACCCCTCTGGGCGGCCGTGAGCGGGAGCAGGCCGTGCTCGGCGTCGGGTGAAGTCATCGGGTTCGTAACCGCTCTCTCGTGCACCGGACCGTGAAGCTCGGATCTCGGTCGATGCTGCATCGGCGCACGGCCGCTCACCAGGCAATCGACCGGCAATCGCGGTTGCTGGTCGAAATGCCGCCCGGGCCGGGGCGAGTTACCGGCCGCTTGCCTGGTGGCCGCGCGGGCCGCGTGGCGATGCTGTGCGGCGGTGCACTCCCGGAAAGGACGAGGACGTTGGGTATTCCGGATCGGGGCCTGCTCGACTGGCTGGACGAGGCGTCCACCGAGCGTGGCCTGTACTACGCGAACGACGACGACGGCTGGGACTTCTGGTCCTACCGCGACCTGGGCCGGCTGGTGCTGCGCACCGCCGCCGCGCTGCGGGCGAACGGGATCGGCCGGGGCGATGTGGTGGCGCTGGTGCAGCGCTCCAGCCCGGGTTTCGTGGCCGGGTTCTTCGGCGCGCTGGCCGCCGGCGCGACACCGTGTTCCCTCGCCCCGCCGTTCGCCTTCCAGCGTGCGGACGAGTACGAGAAGCACGCCGCGCATCTGCTGCGTACCGTCCGGCCCGGGGCCGTGGTCTGCGACGACGAGTCGCTGGAGCGGATGGCCAAGGTGGCCGCGGAGGTGGGCCTCGGCGCACCGGTCGCCTTCGACGGCCTGGTGGCGGACACCGAGCCGCTGGAGCGGCCGCTGCCGGTGCCCGAGACCGCGCTGGTGCAGTTCACCTCGGGGTCGAGCGGTTTCTCGCGCGGGGTGCGGATCTCCGCCGAGGCGCTGCGGACCAACATCTCGGGGATGGGCACCTGGCTGGGCTGCGCGCCGGAGCGCCCCGCGGCGAGCTGGCTGCCGGTCCATCACGACATGGGCCTCGTCGGCTTCCTGCTGAACGTCGTCGTCACCGGCTTCGACGGGTGGATGTTCCAGCCGGACGACTTCATCCGCTCGCCGCTGCGCTATCTGCGCTGCCTCAGCGACCGGCGCATCGTCATGACGGCCATGCCCAACTTCGGCCTGTCGTACATCGCGCGCCGGGTGAGGCCGGCCGATCTGGAGGGGCTGCGCTTCGACGCGCTGCGGGCCGTGATCGTCGGAGCGGAGCGGATCGACCCACGGGTGCTGCGCGACTTCCACGCGCTGCTGGGGCCGCACGGGCTGGACCGCGGCGCGCTGGTCCCCGCGTACGGCAGCGCGGAGGCGACCTTGGCGGTGACCGGTCTGCCCCCGGGCGAGGGCTGGTCGACGGGGCGCCCGGACACCGCGGGCGACGTGGCGTCCCTCGCCGGTACGGCGGTGGTCGGCTGCGGCCGCCCGCTGCCCGGCAGAACGGTGACGATCGTGTCCGAGGACGGCGCGGCCCTCCCGGACGGGCGGGTCGGCGAGATCGTGGTCAGCGGCGTGTCGATCGCGAGCGGGTACGTGGGCGACACCGGCTCGGCCTCGGGGACCAGCCTCGGCGAGCGGGGGCTGCGGACCGGTGACGCGGGGTTCGTGCGGGACGGTCAGCTGTTCGTGATCGGCCGGCTGGGCGACGGGCTCAAGGTGAGCGGGAAGATGGTGTTCGCCGAGAGCCTGGAGGCGCTGTTGCACGAGCGCGGCATCCCGGAGCGCCGGGTGGCCGTCCTGCTCGGGGTCCGCGACGGCAGGCCCACGGCGGTGGCCCTGTTCGCGGCGGCCAGGCCCGGCTGGCGGCGGACCGCCCACGAGGTGCTGTCGGAGTGGCTCGGCGACGCGGAGCTGTTGTCCGCCGAGGTGCCCCGGGGTGGCATCGCGGTGACCTCCAGCGGCAAGCCGCGGCGCCGCGTCATCTGGCGGGCGGTGTGCGCCGGGGAGTTCCCCTCGGCGCTCGGGCCGCTGACGGCGGACTGATCCGGCACACTCCACCGCTGCCCGGCGCGCGGTGCGCGGCGGGCAGCGGTGGAGTGTGCCGGGGTGAGCGCTGGGCCCCCGTTCCAGGTCCGGTCAGCGGGCGGCCATGGTCTCGGGGCGCACCAGGTTCTCCGCGAGCAGCAGCTCCTTCACCCGCTCCGACAGCAGGCCCAGTTGCCGCAGCACATGGATGACCTGCTGGAACAGCAGCTGCCGGTAGGTGGCCATCATCGGGTTGGTGCGGGCGAAGTGCAGCCCCTTGGCCACGTCGAGGTCCATCCGCTCCCACACCTCGCGGAGCATGAAGCGCCGGGACATCAGACGGATGGACTCCAGCAGGAAGTCCTCGCGCTCCCGCAGCTCGGCCGTGGTGGCGTCCGCGTACATGCCGGTGAGGGAGGTGACGCCGAAGGCGATGTGCCGGGCCTCGTCGCTCGCCACCATCTTGGTGATCTGCCGGATCAGCGGGTCGCCGAAGCCACTGCTGGCGAGCCGCAGCCCGGTGATCGCCAGTCCCTCCATGACCACCTGCATGCCGAGGTAGACGATGTCCCACCGGGACTCCGACAGCACATCGCGCAGCAGTGTCCCGAGCCCGGGGTTGACCGGGTAGACGGTGCCGAGTTTCTCGTCCATGTAGCGCGCGAAGGCCTCGACGTGCCGGGCCTCGTCGGCGACCTGGGAGGCGGCGTAGGTCTTGGCGTCCATGTCGGGCACGGTCTCCACCAGCCGGGCGGTGGTCACCAGCGCGCCCTGCTCGCCGTGCAGGAACTGGCTGCACATCCAGGCCTGGTACTCCCAGCGGAACCGGGTGAGCAGTTCGCGCGGCACCGGGCTGCCCTCGCCGACGACGAAGCCGGCGAGCCGGGCGCCGTTCTCCTCGGTCAGCTCGGACCCGAAGCGGACGTCGTGGTCCCAGTCGATGTCGGTCGCGGCGTTCCACTGCGAGGCCTTGTTCTTCTCGTACAGGCTCCACACACGGCTGTCGCGTTTTCCGTAGTCCCAGTTCAGGCACGCCTGGGTGAGGGCCTCGACCTTCATCAGGTCCGCCGTGACGGCGTCCAGGGTGAAGAAGGTGGCGTCGGTTGCCTCGTCGGGAACAGTGGTCATGGGAAGGCGGTCCCCTCAGGCGCAAGGGCAGAACGGTCGGCCCCGATCCTCGCCGCGCGACGCTTCCGCCCTCCAGGCAGACCTGGGGGCAACTCGGCGGCAGACCGGTTGCCGGTCCGTGTGCCTGGCCCGGCGGCCACCGCGGCGCCACCATGGGCCGCCGGGGCCACCGCCCCGGGGCGAGTGCCGGGCGAGGAGAGGAGCGGGATGGGAACCCACGCCGCCGTACGACCCTGCCACGTGGCGGACACGCCGACGCGCGGGGTGGACACTCCGTGGATCGTCGGCCGGGTGACCGCTCCCCGTCCCCGACTGCGGTTGTTCTGCCTGCCCCAGGCGGGTGGCAGCGCGGGCTCGTACGCCCCGTGGCGCCTCGCGCCGCCGCCCGGCATCGAGCTGGCGACGGTGGAGCTGCCCGGCCGTGGGGTGCGCAGCGCGGAGCCGCTGCCGGACACCCTGGAGGAGCTGGCGGAGGCCGTGCTCGACGGCATCTCGGCCGAGTTCGACCTGCCGTACGCGCTCTTCGGCCACAGCTTCGGGGCGCTGCTGGGCTATGAGATCGCCGTCCGCGCCGGCCGGCGCGGTCTGCCCGCGCCCCGCGCGCTGCTGGTCTCCGCCTCCCGGGCGCCGCACACCCCGGTGCCCCGGCGGATCTCGGACCGGGACGACGAGAGCCTGCTCGCCTGGCTCGAGGGGTTCGGCGGCTTCCCGCCGGACCTCCGGCGGTATCCGTCGTATCTGCGGTACGCGCTGCGTACGGTCCGCCGCGACCTCGCCCTCACCGAGGTGTACCGGAGCGCCGGACCGGTACCGGTCGGCTGCCCGCTGCATGTGTTCGGCGGCGCCGAGGACCCGCTGGTGGCCGCCGACCGGCTGGAGCGGTGGCGCGAGTGCGCCGGGGCCGGGTGCACGGTGCGGCTGCTGCCCGGCGGGCACGACTACCTCTTCACCGGTGCTCCGGCGGTGCTCGGCGCCGTCGCGGAGGCGCTCGGCTGACCGGCGGGGTTCTCACCGAACACCAGGGCACCCGACATCAGGGCACCGGATGCGGGCCCGTTCCCAGGGAGTTGTGACGAGTGGACGATCTGACCGGCATCACCGTGTTGCGGGCGGAGGGCGAGCGGCTGGGGGCCTTCGCGCGGCGGCGGGCCCCGGCGATCCACGAGGCCGTCGCCACCAGTGGCGCCGTGCTGATCCGGGGGGCCGGCGCGGAGGGCGTGGCGGATTTCCAGCAGGCGCTGGACGGGCTCGGGTTCCGGCCGCTGGAGTACACGGAGCGCTCGACGCCGCGCAGCGAGGTGGGCGACGGGGTGTTCACCTCCACCGAGTACCCGGCCCGCGAGGTGATCCCGCAGCACTGCGAGTCGTCGTACGCCGGTGCCTGGCCCGGCCGGCTGGCGTTCTTCTGCGCCACCCCGGCCGCCACCGGCGGCGCCACCCCGATCACGGATGTGGAGCGGGTGCTGGAGGAGATGCCCGCCGAGGTGGTCGAGGCCCTGGAGGCGCGGGGGCTGCGCTACGTGCGCAACTACGGCAGCGGGGTGGGGCTCGACTGGCGCGAGGCCTTCCAGACCGACAGCCGGGCCGAGGTGGACCGGTTCTGCGCGGCGGGCGGGCTGGAGTGGGAGTGGCTGGAGGACGACCGGCTGCGTACGGTCCGCCGGGCCCCGGCGACCGTGACGCACCCGCGCACCGGGCGCCGGGTGTGGTTCAACCACCTGGTGCTGTTCCACCAGTCGGCCCTGCCCGACGGGTTGCGGGCGGACCTGGTGGCGCTGTTCGGCGCCGACGGGCTGCCCAATGACGTGCTGTTCGGCGACGGGAGCCCGATCCCCGACGAGCTGGTGGCCGCGGCCCGGGCGGTCTTCGAGCGGCGCGCGCGGCGCTTCGCCTGGCGGCGCCACGACCTGCTGGTGATCGACAACATGCGCTGGTCGCACGGGCGGGAGGCGTTCACCGGGGCCCGCCGGGTGCTGGTCTCCATGTCGGACCTGATCACCCGGTCCGCCCGGCCGGAGCCGGCCTACCGCGGCTGACCCGCGCACCGGCAACGCGGCTCGGCCGCCGAGACGTCGGCGGGCAGGGAAGCTGCCGGTCGGCTGCCTGGCCCGGGTGTCGGGCCGCCCGACATCATCGTGGCATCCGGCCGAAACCGGTCGCCACGCCCTCCCACGACACGCCACCCGCCTCGGCGCGCGCCGCCGACCGCCTCCGGGGAACCCGCCAGTGAACGAAGTGACACAGTCGCCGATCGAGTCCGTGCTGCCCCTCACGCCGCTGCAGGAGGGCATGCTCTTCCACGCTCTGTACGACTCCGAGGCTGTGGACGTCTACACCATCCAGGCCCCCTTCGAACTGGTCGGCGAGGTGTCCGCGAAGGCCCTCCGCGCCGCCTGCGCCGCCACCCTGGCGCGCCACACCGCGCTGCGGGCCGGTTTCCGCCAGCGGGCGAACGGGCAGGCGGTCCAGCTGATCCGGCGCACCGTGAAGACGCCGTGGACCGAGCTGGACCTCTCCGCGGACCCCGAGTCGGTGCGCCGGAAGAAGCTGGTGGCCTTCCTGGAGGAGGAGCGGTCGCGCCGCTTCGACATGACGGCCCCGCCGCTGATGCGGTTCGCACTGGTCCGGCTGGCCGAGCGCCAGTACGCGTTCATCCTGACGTACCACCACATCCTGCTGGACGGCTGGTCCCTGCCGCTGGTGCTGGAGGACCTGTTCACCCTGTACCGCCGGGAGAGCGAGGGGGGAGGCGCGGGCGGCGGGCTCGCGCAGGCCACGCCGTTCTCCGACTTCCTGCGGTGGCTCTCCCGGCAGGACCGGCCCGCCGCGGAGGCGGCGTGGCGGTCGGCGCTCCAGGGGCTCTCCGAGCCCACGCTCGTGGCTGCCGGGGCGCCGGCGGCCGGGGACGGGGAGATGCCCGGTCTGCTGCACATCACGCTTCCGGAGGGCGCGACCGAGGCGCTGTCGGAGACCGCCCGCAGGCACGGGCTCACCCTCAACACGGTGGTGCAGGGCGTCTGGGCGCTGCTGCTGTCCCTGCTGACCGGGCGTGGCGACGTGGTGTTCGGCCAGACCGTGCACGGCCGCCCGCCAGGGCTGCCCGGCGCCGACTCGGTGGTCGGCCTGCTCATGAACGCCGTGCCGGTCCGGGTGCGGATCGACCCGGCGGAGACGGTGGCCGCGCTGTTCGCCCGGATCCAGGACGAACAGTTCGCGCTGGCCCCGCACCAGCACCTCGGGCTCGCCGAGGTGCGGCGCCTGACCGGGCTGGACACGCTGTTCGACACCTCGACCGGCTTCGGCAACGCGCCCTTCGACTGGGCGTCCGTACGCGACAGCGTGCCGGGCCTGCGGATCGCCCCGCTCGCCGACGAGGAGGCGGGCGAGGGAGGCGAGGGACCGGAGGACGGCGGCCGGCAGGAGATCACCGGTGCCACGCACTACCCGCTGAGCGTGGTGGCCGTGCCCGGCCCCCGGCTGCGCCTGGACATCAGCTACCGGCGCCGCCTGTTCGACGACGCCCGCCTCGAGCTGATCGGCTCCCGGCTGCGGTTGCTGCTCGACGCCTTCACCCACTCCCCCACCACCCCCGTCGCGCGACTGCCGCTGCTGACCGGCCAGGAGCGCGCACGGGTGCTGGGCGAGTGGGCCGGCCGCACCGGGACCCGGACGGCCGCGGCGGACGGGCCCGGCACGGCCACGCTCGTCCGGCGCTTCGAGGACCAGGTGCGCCGGACCCCCGACGCCCCGGCCGTGGCCGACCCGGCGCGCACGCTCGGCTACCGCGAGCTGGACGAGGCCGCCAACCGGCTGGCCCGGCTCCTGCTGGGGCGCGGCGTACGGCCGGGGGATCTGGTGGCGGTGGCGCTGCCGCGCGGCACCGACCTGGTCGTGGCGCTGCTGGGGGCGCTGAAGGCGGGGGCCGGCTATCTGCCGGTCGACCCCGGGTATCCGCCGGAGCGCGTCGCGTATCTGCTCGCCGACGCCGCCCCGTCCGCGGTCGTCTGCGCCGACACCGCCCACCCGGAGCTCGCCGGACACCCGTCGGCGGTCGCGCTCGGCGACCCGGCCGTGCGGGCCGGGCTCGCGGCGCTGCCGGGGGATCCGCTGGACGACGCCGAGCGCGGCGCGCCGGTCCGGCCCGCCGACCGCGCCTACGTCATCTACACCTCGGGGTCGACCGGCCGCCCCAAGGGGGTGGCGGTGGAACACCGCACGGTCGACAACTACCTCGCCTTCGCCCGCGAGGCCTACCCGGGCCTGGCCGGACACGCGCTGGTGCACTCGCCGCCCTCCTTCGACCTGACCGTCACCGCCGTCTTCGGCCCGCTGACCTCGGGCGGCCTGGTGCGCATGGTGGACCTGGAGGACTTTGACGCCCCGCCCGGGGCCACCGGCGCGGCGCCCACGTTCGTCAAGGCCACCCCCAGCCATCTGCCGGTGCTGGTCGACTCCGCCGACTGGTACTCGCCGACCGGCGAACTCGTCCTGGGCGGCGAGCAGTTGACCGGGGAGGCGCTGGCCGCGTGGCGGGCCCGCCACCCCGGCGCGACGGTCGTGAACGAGTACGGGCCCACCGAGGCGACCGTGGGCTGTGTGGAGTACCGCCTGGAGCCCGGGGATCCGCTGCCGCGGGGCGCGGTGCCCATCGGCCGGCCCGTCCCCGGCGCCCGGATCTATGTGCTGGACGCGTGGCTGCGCCCGGTCCCCGCGGGTGTGCCAGGCGAGCTGTACATCGGCGGTGAGGTGCTGGCCCGCGGCTATGTCCGGCGGCCGGGGCTCTCCGCCGCCCGCTTCGTCGCCGACCCGTTCGGCGAGCCCGGCGGCCGGATGTACCGCACCGGCGACATCGCCTGGTGGCGGCCCGACGGCACCGTGGTGTACGGCGGCCGGGCCGACGACCAGGTGAAGGTCCGCGGCTTCCGGATCGAACTGGGCGAGATCGAGGCCGTGGTCGGCGGCGACCCCGCGGTCGCCCGGGTCGCCGCGGCGGTACGGGAGGACCGCCGCGGCGCGCCGAACCTGGTGGCGTACGTGGTGCCGGAGCCCGGGCGGGAAGCCGAACTCGCCACCCTGGCAGAGCGGATCGCGGCCAGGCTGCCCGCGTACATGCTCCCCTCCGTGTTCGTCACCCTGCCCACGCTTCCGCTGAGCCCCAACGGAAAGGTCGACCGGTCCGCGCTGCCCGCGCCGGAGCCGGCCGCGGAGACGGCACCGCCGCGCGGGCCCGGGACCGGGGAGGCCGGAGGGGCCCGGCCGGACCCGGGGGCGCAGGAGGGCGCCGCGGCCACGCTCGCCGGGCTGTTCGCGCAGGTGCTCGGCGCGGACGGAGCCGGGGCGGGGGACGACTTCTTCGCTCTCGGCGGCGACTCGATCACCGTCATCCAGCTGGTGGCGCGAGCGCGCGAGGCGGGCCTGCGGTTCACTCCCAAGCAGGTCTTCACCCATCGCACGGCCGAGGCCCTCGCCGCGTTCCTGGAGCAGGACGCGAAGCCGGCCACCGCCCCGACGGCCGGTGCGCCCGCCCGCGACGAGGGTTCCGCCGTCGTCCCCGCCACGCCGATCATGCGCAGGCTCCATGAGCACGGCGGCGCGGTGGACGCCTTCCACCAGTCGACGCTGCTGCGGGTGGCGCCCGGACTCGGCACCGACCGGCTGGCCGCCGCCGTGGCAGCCGTCGTGGAGCGGCACCAGGCGCTGCGCGCCCGGCTGCGGGACGACGGGTCGCTCGCCGTGGACCCGGTGGACCCGGGCGGGTCGCGCGGGGCGGTCCGCCGGGTGGACATCTCCCGCCTCCCCGCCGGCGCCGTGCGCCCGCGGATTGCCGCCTGCGCCGCGGAGGACGCCGACGCGCTCGCCCCGCGCCAGGGCGCGATGGTGCGGGCCACCTGGTTCGACGCCGGCGAGGGCCGGCCGGGGCGGCTGCTCGTCACCGTCCACCACCTGGCCGTGGACGCGGTCTCCTGGCACATCCTGCTGACGGACCTGTACACCGCCTGGCGGGCCGCGGCGGCGGGCGGGGCCCCGGCGCCGGTGGACCCGGTGCCGCTCCCGCTGCGGGACTGGAGCCACCGGCTGCTGGCCGTCGCGAAGGAACCCGCCCTGCGCGGCGAGCTCCCCGTGTGGCGCCGGATCCTGCGCCCGGGCTCCATCGCCCTCACCGACGCCCGGCTCTCGCCGTCCCGCGACATCCACGCGACCGCCGGCGAGATGGACCTCGCGCTCCCCGCGGACCTGACCGCGCCGCTGCTCACCTCGGTGCCGGCCGCCCTCGGCGCCCGCACCGACGAGCTGCTGCTCACCGCCCTGGCGCTGGCCGTCGCCGCCTGGCGGCGCGCCGAGGCCGGGGGCGCCACCGCCGTGCTGGTGGATGTGGAGGGGCACGGCCGCGAGCAGCTCACCGAGGACACCGATCTGTCGGGCACTGTGGGCTGGCTCACCTCGCTGTACCCGGTGCGGCTCGACGCCGGGTTCGCCGGCTGGGACCCGGAGGGCGATCCGGCCCCCGCGCGCCTCGGCGACGCCGTGCGCCGGGTCGCCGCCCACCTGCGGCAGATCCCGCGGCGCGGCATCGGCTTCGGGCTGCTGCGCCATCTGAACCCGGACACGGCCGCCGAGTTGGCGGCCCGACCCGACCCGCAGATCGGTTTCAACTACCTGGGCCGGCAGGAGAACTCCACGGACGCCGACTGGAGCGTGGCGCCGGAGTCGGACGCGCTGCCGGCCGGTCCCGATCCGCGGATGCCGATGACCCATGTCGTCGAGGTGAACGCGGCGGTCCAGGACGGCCCGGCGGGCCCGCGACTGGTCGCCCACTGGCTGTGGGCGTCCCGCCTGCTGGCCGGGGACGAGGTCGGCGAGCTGGCGCGGCTGTGGTTCGCGGCGCTGCGCGCGCTGGTGACGTACGGGGCGAGCGCGGCCCCCGAGCAGGCCGCGACGCGGGGCGGGGCCGGACTGGACGGCGCCGAACACGACGGGGCCGAACGGGACGAGGCCGAACGGGACGAGGAGGAGCTGTCCCGGCTCGCCGGCCGGATCGGCATGCCCGTGGCGCGGCTGCTGCCGCTCACCCCGACACAGGAGGGGCTGCTCTTCCACGCCCGCTACGACAGCGGGGCCCTGGACGTCTACAACGTGCAGGTCGCCCTGGAGGTGCGGGGCCCGCTCGACGCCCAGCGGTTCCGGGACGCGTGCGACGCCCTGCTGAGGCGCCACTCCATGCTGCGCGCGGCCTTCCTTCAGCGGCGGTCGGGCGAACCGGTCCAGGTCATCCCGGAACAGGTGCGGATGCCCTGGTACGCGCACGACCTGACCGGTCTCGCCCCGCGGGAGCGGGACGCGCGGCTGGAGGAGCTGCTGGAGGCCGACCGGCGGCGGCGCTTCGACGTGTCCCGGCCGCCGCTGACCCGCTGCACCCTGATCGAGCTGGAGGAGGACCGGCGGCGGCTGGTGCTGAGCGTGCACCATCTGCTCGTGGACGGCTGGACCACCTCGCTGCTGCTGCGCGACCTGCTGGCGCTCTTCGACCACGAAGGCGACGAGAGCGGTCTGCCGACGCCCGGCCACTACCCCGACTATCTGCGGTGGCTGGCCGCGCAGGACCGCGACGAGGCGCGCGCCGCCTGGCGCGCCTCGCTGGCGGGCCTGAGGGAACCCACCCTGGTCTGCCCCGGCCGGGACATCGCGCGGACGCCCGTCCTCCCGGAGCGCACCGTCGTCGAGCTGCCCGAGCCGGACACCTCCGCGCTGCTCGACGCCTCGCGCCGGCACGGCGTCACGCTCAACACGCTGCTGCGGCTGGCCTGGGGCCTGGCGCTGCACCGGCGGACCGGGCTGCGGGACATCGTCTTCGGGGCCACGGTCTCCGGCCGGGTGGCCGAGCTGCCGGGCATCGAGGAGATGGTGGGGCTGTTCATCAACACCGTGCCGGTGCGGGTGCGCCTCGACCCGGCCGAGCCGCTGTCCGGGCTGCTGACCCGGCTGCAACAGGAACACGCCGAGCTGCTCCCGTACCACCACCTCGCCCTGACGGACATCCAGCGGGCCGTGGGCCTGGGCACACTGTTCGACAGCTGCGTCGTCTTCGAGAACTTCCCGACCGCCGAGGCCCTGCCCAGCCCGGAGGACGGCCTGTGGCTGACCGAGGTCACCGGCCACGACGCCTACCACTACCCGCTGAAGCTGATGGTCGCGCCCGGCCGGCGGCTGCGCCTGGAGCTGAGCCACCGCCCCGATCTGCTCGACGCGGACGACGCGCGGCAGATGGCCGCGGACCTGCGGGAACTCCTGGCCGAGCTGCCCGGGGCCCTGACGGCGCCGACGGAGCGCTTCCTGACCGGCGCCGGCACGCCCGCCGCCGGAGCCCTGGAGCGGCGGCTGTGCGAGCTGATCGCCGAGGTGCTGGGGCTCGAGGGCGTCGGGGCGGACGACGACGTGTTCGCCCTCGGCTGCGACTCGCTGACGGCGCTGCGCCTGGCGGGCCGGATCGAGGCGGAGCTGGGGCGCGGCGTCGACATCGCGGCCGTCTTCCGCTGCCGCACCGCCCGGTCCCTCGGTGAGGCGCTCGCCTGAGGCCCCCGCCGGGCTCGCGGCCGGGCCCGGCGCGGCATGACCCGACGTGAGGAACACGCAGGTGGAGGTGGACATGGGACACGACTCGCTGGTCGTCAATTCATGGAACGAGTGGGACCCGCTCCAGGAGATCGTGGTCGGCTCGGCCGACCGCGCCTGCTTCGAGCCGACCGAGCCGGGCAGCCGCCCCGCGATCCGCGACGCGCCGGGGGTGCCGTTTCCCACCGGACCCAAGTCCGGGGAGGCCGTCGAGCTGGCCAACGAGGAACTGGACGGGCTGGTGGCCCTGTTGGAGTCCCAGGGGATCGTGGTGCGCCGCCCCGAGCCGCACGACTTCTCCGCCCCGATCCGCACCCCGGACTTCGAGGTGGAGAACCAGTACTGCGCGGTCTGCCCTCGCGATGTGATGATCACGATGGGCAACGAGATCATCGAGGCCACGATGTCCCGCCGGGCCCGCTACTTCGAGTACCAGCCCTACCGCAAGCTGGTGTACGAGTACTGGAACGCCGACCCGCGCGTCGAGTGGACGACCGCACCCAAGCCGTCCATGAGCGACGGGATGTACCGCGAGGAGTTCTGGGAGTGGCCGCTGGAGAAGCGGCACGAGCGGATGCATTCCTTCGAATTCTGCGTCAACCAGGACGAGGTGGTCTTCGACGCCGCCGACATGAGCCGGCTGGGGCGGGACATCCTGGTCCAGGAGTCGATGACCACCAACCGGGCGGGCATCCGCTGGCTGCGGCGGCATCTGGAGCCGCGTGGCTTCCGGGTCCACACGGTGCACTTCCCGCTGGACTTCTTCCCCTCGCACATCGACTGCACCTTCGTGCCGCTGCGCCCCGGGCTGGTCCTCACCAACCCGGAGCGGCCGCTGCGCGAGGGGGAGGAGAAGATGTTCCTGGCGAACGACTGGGAGCTGGTCGACGCCCCGCAGCCGGTGCTGGGCAACGACGAGATGCCGCGCTACTGCCAGTCCTCCAAGTGGCTCTCGATGAACGTGCTGAGCATGTCGCCGACGAAGGTCATCTGCGAGGAGCGGGAGAAGCCGCTCCAGGACCTGCTCGCCAAGCTCGACTTCGAGGTGTTCCCCGTGCCGTTCCGCCATGTCTTCGAGTACGGCGGCTCGCTCCACTGCGCCACCTGGGACGTGCGCCGCGAGGGCACCCGCGAGGACTACTTCCCCGCCCTCCGCTACGAGCCTCTGGTGTGACGCGCGTCCGGGCGGCCGGCGCGCGGAGGTCCCACGGCGGCCCCGCCCCCTCATCCGGGCGGGGCCGCCCCCGTTCAGCGGGGTTCGAGGGTGAGGCGCTCGTCGGCGAGCGGGGTGATCGGCGTGGCGTCCCGGGCCACGAGGAACTCGGGGCGGGTCGGCCGGGTGGGGGCGTTGTCGACCGCGTTGTAGGTGATCAGAAGTAACGCGCGGCGGTCGTCGGAGAGGTTGTTCGACGAGGAGTGGACGATGCTCGGGTGGAAGGCGTGGACCGAGCCGGCCGACCCCTTGATCTTGGCCTCTCCGCGCTGCCGGGCCAGGGCCCGCGCCCGCTCCTCGCTCACCGTGTAGGCGAGGTCGGCCGATACGTGCTGACGCCAGTCGGACTTCTCGCCGGAGTCCTCGGCGGGCAGGTCGAGCACTCCCAGGCCGTGTGAGCCGGGGATGACGACCAGCGGGCCGTTGTCGTCGTGGACGTCGTCGAGCGACAGGGCGATGTTGACCGCGTCGGGGCGGCGCATTCCGTCCTCCTCGCTCCAGAACGCGAAGTCCTGGTGCCAGGGCCAGGCGGCACCCTCCCGGGCCTGCTTGAGGTTGACCTTGAACTGGTAGACATAGACGGGTTTGCCGGTCAGCGCCTCGGCGAGGGAGACCAGTCGGGGGTGGCGCACCAGTGCCGAGCAGAGCTCGTCGAAGGCGTGGCAGCCGTGGATCGCGCGCACGGTGTCGTTGCCCGCCTCGTGGACGACCTCCGGCCTGCGCTGCCGGCTGATCGCCGCCACCCGGTCGCGCAGCAGCCGCACGGAGTCGTCGGCGAACCGGTAGGGGTATGCGCACCAGCCGTTTTCGTCATAGGCGGTCTTGAGATCCGCCAGGGATGCTTCCGCCGGAGCGGACATGCGTCATCTCCTTCATCATGCATGCTCAGTCAGTCAAAAGCGGGGTGAAGTGACGTCAGGACCTCACAGATCGGTCGGGAACTCGAGGGCTTCCCGGGCGTCCTCCCGTTACGGCTTCCCGATGGCCCCTCCGGTCGTATCGTTGCGGTGCGCGCATTGCTTTCCCTCGGCGACGGAGGCTGCTGTGAACAGAGTTGCTTTTCTCTTCCCGGGACAGGGGTCGCAGGTGCCCGGCATGGGGCGGGATCTCGTGGCGCTCCATCCCGACCTGGTGCGGCCCTACTTCGACACCGCGGACGAGGTGCTGGGCATGCCGCTGAGCCGGCTGTGTTTCGAGGGCGACCCCGAGGAGCTGCGGGACACCTCGGTCACCCAGCCCGCGGTGTATCTGGCGAGCCTGGTGTCCGCGGTGGTACTGCGCGAGCGGGGCGTCGCGCCGGCCGCGGTGGCCGGGCACAGCCTGGGCGAGTACACCGCGCTGGTCGTCGCGGGCGTGCTGGACTGGGTGGACGCCCTGAAGCTGGTGCGCCGGCGGGGGGTGTTGATGTCGGAGCTGAACCGCCGTACCCCGGGCCGGATGGCGGCCGTCATCGGTCTCCCGGCGGACCGGGTGCGGGAGCTGTGCGAGGAGGTGTCCCACCGCCGGCGGCTGGTCGTCGAGGTGGCCAACTACAACGCGGCGCGGCAGACGGTGGTCTCCGGCGTCGTCGAGGGCGTCGCCGAGGTGTCCCGCAGAGCCCGCGAGGAGGGCGCGAGCCATGTGGCCGAGCTCAAGGTCGGGGCGCCTTTCCACTGCTCCCTCATGGCGGACGTCGCGGCGGAGTTCGGCGGGGATCTGGACGCGGTGGACTTCGCCACCCCCTCCCTGCCGGTGGTGGCCAACGCGACCGCGGGCTACGTGTACTCGGGCGCGGAGGCGCGCGAGCTGCTGCGCCGTCAGCTCGCCGCTCCGGTGCGCTGGCAGGAGACGCTGGACCTGCTGGCCCGGGAGGAGGTGTCGGCCTTCGTGGAGGTCGGCCCCGGGCGGGTGCTCACCAACCTCAGCCGCGCCGGGCATCCGCGGATACCCGCCATGACGGCGGGCACCGAGCGGAAGATCGGCGAGGTTGTGGAGAAGCTGAGCCCGGCCCTGGTGTGACGGCCCGGCGGGCGCCCGCGTGCGCGGCGCCCGCCACGGCCCCGGCACGCGTTCCGCCCCGGGCGCGGTCACGGTCGCCGCTGGTGTGTCACCGCTGCCACAGAGCCGTGCGCAGGCGTGCGCATCCGCTTCCCCCTGTTCCCCGTCTCCCGCACCCTCACCCGTCTGCCGAGTTCATGACATCGACACGAAGGCGATTGGGATGATGTCAATCGGGCCAGGGGCAGTCAACCGTTGATCAGCCAAATGACCTGCGGGAAAAGGGGTGTTGTCAGGACATCGCCGCACTCACCCCCGGGCGGTCGGCCGCTCACCCGTCCGGCAGCAGCCGCCCGTCCTCCCGCGCGATCCAGTACCGCCGCAGCACATCGAGCACCACGGACACCTCGCACGCGGTGATGCCGGGCAGGTTCGCCAGATCGCTGGTGAGCAGCCCGGCCAGGCCGTCCTCGTCCCGGAACACCCCGTGGTGGATCACCGCGGAGGTGCCGGCGACCACCGACACATACCGCGCCGAGGGATGGCGGGCCAGCGTGTCGGCCACCTCCTGGACGGCGCCGGGCGCGGCCCGCACGGCGACGACGGCCTCCAGCGGATAGCCAAGGAAACCCGGTTCGATCTCCACGCGCGGCCGCACCAGCCCGCGCCGCAGCAGCGACTGGAGCAGTCGGTAGGCGGTCGGCTGGCTGATGCCGACCGCGCGGGCCACCTCCGCCGCGCTGGCCCGCCCGTCGTGGCGCAGCAGTTCCACGGCGCGCAGCTCGTCGGCGCTGAACTCGGCCGCGTCGGCCGGCTCGTCGCGGGGGTCGGCCAGCTCCCGCAGGGCGGCCACCTGGTCCTCGCTCAGCCGGTGCAGCCGCCAGGCGTCCGACTTGGTGGCGGCCCGCAGCACCAGGTCGCTGTGGGCGGAGCGCACCCCCGGCACCGAGGGGACGCTCGTCATCAGCAGCTCCCGGGCCCGGTCGCGCCGGGCCGCGTGGATCGAGCAGTAGACGTCGGAGCGCCCCGTCGTCGTGGCCACGAACGGGACTTCGGGCAGCTCGGCGAGGTGGCGGGCGACCTCCCGGGTCCGCCCGGGGTCGGTGGCCACCCAGACGTGCAGGGGGTGGCCCTCGGCCAGCATCGGCCAGTCCACCTGCCCGATCACCCGCAGCAGGCGCTCGTCCTCCAGCCGGGCCAGTCGGCGGCCGACGGTGCTGGGCGAGGCGCCGAGCACCTCGGCCAGCGCGCTCAGCGGTGCGCGGGGCGCCACTTGCAGGGCGGCCACCAGGTCGAGGTCGGCGTCGTCCAGCCGCGGGGTCTCCTCCATGCGTACGAATGTACCGCGCGAGGGTTGGCCCTGCCGTGAATGATTCATGCGTTACAAGTCTTTTACTTGCATCATTCCATCAGCGCCTCTCTAATGGACCACCACGCTTGCGCCCCTGACGTAAGGAAGTGCCGACGGTGAGCCCGAACGACGCCCCGACCACGCCCGGCCCCAGCCCACACCGGCCGCCCACTCGACCCGGCGATGACACCTCGGCGGCGCTGGCCGGACTGCTCCGGCTGCTGGGGGCGATCGAGCGGGCCGGCAACAGACTCCCCCACCCCTTCTGGCTGTTCGGGATCCTCAGCGCCCTGCTCGCCCTGGTCAGCTGGGGCCTGGCCGCCGCCGATGTGTCGGCGCCCGACCCGGCGGGCGGCAAGGACGTGGTGGTGCGCAGCCTGGTGTCGGTCGACGGCGTGCGGTCGATGATCACCGACTCGGTGACGAACTACGCCACCTTCCCACCGCTGGGCACGATCCTGGTCGTCATGCTCGGGGTCGCCGTCGCCGACAGGTCGGGGCTGCTCACCGCGATGCTGCGGGCCGGGGTCGGCAAGGTCCCGGCCCGGTGGATGACCTTCGCCGTGGCCTTCACCGCCATGGTCTCCCACATCGCCTCCGACGCGGCCTACGTGGTGCTGGTCCCCCTCGGCGGGCTGGCCTTCCGGGCGGTCGGGCGCAGCCCGGTCCTGGGGATCGTGGTGGCGTACGTGGGGGTGTCCGCCGGCTACGACGCCAGCCCGCTGATCACCCCGATGGACGCGGTGCTGTCCGGGCTGACCACGGCCGCCGCGCACACCGTGGACGCCGGATACTCCGTCACCCCGCTGTCCAACTACTTCTTCTCCCTGGGCTCCTCGGTGGTGCTGGCCGCCGTGATCACCTTCGTCACCGAGAAGGTGCTGGCCAAGCGGGTGGCGGCGCTGCCGCCCGAGGCCGAGGAGCCCCAGGACGAGGACCCCGGTCTGGGCGAGCTGGAGCTGCGGCCCGAGGAGCGCCGCGGGCTGCGCCGCGCGGGCGTCACCCTGCTGCTGTTCCTCGGGGGGATCGTGGCGGCCATGATCCCGGTGGGGTCGCCGCTGCGCGGCGAGGGCGGATCCATCGTCGAGTCCCCGGTGCTGTCCGGCATCGCGGTGGTGCTCGGGGTGTTGTTCGCCCTGCTCGGCGCGGTCTACGGGCGCGCGGCCGGCACGGTCCGAAACAGCCGTGACATCCCGGACTTCATGGCGCAGGGCATGCGCGAGATGGCCCCGATCCTGGTGCTGTTCTTCGCCATCTCCCAGTTCCTCGCCTACTTCAAATGGACCGGCGTCGGTCAGGTGCTCGCGGTGCGCGGCGCCGACCTGCTCAAGGACCTGGGGGTGACCGGCCCGGTGGCGTTCCTGGGCATCCTGGTCGTCTGTACGGTCATCAACCTGGTGATGACCAGCGGATCCGCGATGTGGGCGCTGGTCGCCCCGGTGTTCGTGCCCATGCTGATGCTGCTGGACGTGCCCCCGGAGGCCACCCAGGCGCTGTACCGGATCGCCGACTCCTGCACCAACGCGATCACCCCGATGAGCGCGTACTTCATCATGGCCCTCGGTTTCCTCCAGCGGTACCGGCGCTCCGCGGGCATCGGGACCCTGGCCTCGCTGACCCTGCCGCTGTCCGTGGCCATGCTGGTGGCCTGGACGCTGCTCTTCTACGCCTGGTGGGCGCTGGGCATCCCGCTCGGTCCCGGCGCGCCCGTCCGCTGACCCGGGGCCCGCCGGCCCCGGTCCCCCGCCCGCACCCGACACCCCCGCTGCGCGAACTCCTCGAAAGGACCCCCCCACTCCATGGCGCTCCCCGACATCACCGCACTCGCCCGGCGGGTGCTGCCCGAGATGACCGACGATCTGCGGAGGGTGGTGGAGCTGGAGACACCGAACGACGACAAGACACTGCTGGACGCCGGGCTCGCCGCGATCCGGTCATGGCTCGTCGAGCGGCTCGGCGAGCCCGACGAGGCGCGGCGGTACGACGGCGGCGAGCACGGCGACGTCCTGGCCGTCACCTACCGGGGTACCGCGCCCGGCACGGTGCTGCTGCTCTGCCACTACGACACGGTGTGGCCGGCCGGGACGCTGGCCGAGTGGCCGTTCGAGGTGGTGGACGGCCGCGCCACCGGACCCGGGGTCTTCGACATGAAGACCGGGCTCGTGCAGGCCGTGTGGGCGCTGCGGCTGCTGCGGGAGCTGGGGCTCTCCCACCCCTCGGTGCGCCTGCTGCTCAACGGCGACGAGGAGATCGGCAGCCCGGCCTCCCGCCCGCACATCGAGCGGCTGAGCGAGGACGTGCTGGCCACGTTCGTCTTCGAGGCCGCGCAGGACGGGGCGCTGAAGACCGCGCGCAAGGGCGTCGGGCTGTTCGAGGTGACCGCGCACGGCGTCGAGTCGCACGCCGGCCTCGATCCGTACGCCGGGGCGAGCGCGGTCCACGCCCTGGCCGAGGTCGTCCCCGCCGTCGTCGCGCTGGGCTCCAGGGAACACGGGACCACCGTGAACGTGGGGCTGATCAGCGGCGGTACGGGCCGCAATGTGGTGGCCGCCCGGGCGTGGTGCGGGATCGACGTCCGGATCGCCGAGCCGGCGGAGATGGCGCGGCTGGACGCCGGGCTGAGCGCGCTGGCGCCCTCCGACCCGCGGGTGCGGCTGACCGTCAGCGGCGGGTGGAACCGGCCGCCGATGGTCGCCCACGAGGCGTCGGCGGCGCTGTTCGAGCGGGCCCGCGCCATCGCGGCCGCGCAGGGCTGGGAGCTGCGCGGGACCGCGGTCGGCGGGGCGAGCGACGGCAACTTCGTCTCCGCCCTGGGCCGGCCGGTGCTCGACGGACTGGGCGCCGTGGGCTCCGGCGCCCACGCCCGCCACGAGCACACCCTGCTCGACCACCTCCCCGCCCGCACCGCGCTCACCGTCGGGCTGCTGCACGCCCTGGCGTCGGACGGGGAGTGAGGCCGGCCCGGGTCAGGTCCGGCAGGTGACCTTCATCTGGGCGGCGGCGTGGTGGGCCAGGTTCCAGCCGGCCGACCAGTCGTCGCCGCGGTCGAGCAGCTTGATACCGATCTTGCCCCGCTTGACCGCGAAGCTGCCCACGTCGACCCACTGGCCGCGGTGGCCGGCCTGGTCGACGGTGAAGGAGTCGTACTTCGTGGTCCGGTCGAAGGGGTCGGTGAGGACGTGGTACGTGGTGGGGTGGCCGGCGACGTCGCGGTCGTTGGGCCCCTTGGGGACATACACCGACACCTGGCAGCTCCTGGCCGAGGTGCCCGGCTCCCACCACCACATGACACGGCTGTGGGCGTCCTTGTTCGGGTCGCCGGACATCGGTACGGAGGCGAACACGCCGTCGCAGCCGTGGCCCACGTAGCCGCCACCGCCGAGGGAGTACCAGCCGCCGTCGCCGTCGGTGAAGCGGTTCTGCTCGTAGTAGCCGCCCCGCGGCGGGGTGGGGCAGCTCGGCCCGGCGTAGTCGGTGTAGATCACCTTGCTGCCCGCCGACTTGGGTGCCCCGCCCCCGCCCCCGCCGCCGGTGGTGGTGGCGGCGGGCGCGTCGGCGCCGCCGTCGTGGGACCCGCCGGAGCGGTCGCCCCCGGACGAGGGCGGCGACCCCGCGTCGCCGCCACCGTCGCCGCTGCCGCTTCCTCCGCCGTCGCCGCTGCCCTTGCCACCGCCGCCGCCGGGGCCACCGCCTGAGGAGTCCCCGCCGGGGGCGCCCTTGTCGCCGGTGGCGGGCGCCGCGCCGTCCTCGGCCGCGCTCCTGCCCGACTTCGGGGAGGACGAGGCGCCGTCGGCCCGGTCCGCGGACGTGTGCCGCGCGACGGCGGTCCTGGCGGCGTCCCCGTCCTCCTCGAAGCGCAGCTGGGACACGCCCGCGGAGACCAGCACCACGGCGCCGACCGCGAGACCGGCGGTCACCGGCAGCCCCAGCACCGTGGTCCACACCCGGCGGCCCGGGGCGAGACCCCGCAGCGGCACCCGGGTCCGCCGGGCGAAGGTGTCCGCGAACCCGCGCTGCGCCGCGCGCTCCCTGCCCTGGGTCCTGCCCTGTTCCTCGCGGCTCGGCTCGGACACCGCGGCCTCCTTCTGAGAGCTGTCGTTCGTCGGTCGGGGTGCTGCGGTCATCGCGGTGGCTCCGGCAGCTCGGGCACATCGAGCTCGGACAGCGTCATCAACTCGCTCTCCGAGGGGTTCTCGATCTCCGACACCCGATACGCCTGGCGCTCCGTCATGGCCTGGAACACCTGCCGGGCGGACCGGCCGTTGCCGAACCGGCCGTCTCTGGGGAGGAGTTCGAAGTAGCCGGTGAGGGTGGCGCGGGCGGCGTCGGTCAGATCGTACTGGTGCGAGGCCGCGTGCCGCTCCACGATGCGCAGCAGCTCCTCGGTGTCGTAGTCCTCGAACATCAGCGTGCGGTTGAAGCGGGAGGACAGGCCGGGGTTGGAGTCGATGAAGTGCTCCATCTCGGTCGGATAGCCCGCCACGATCACCACCACCGAGTCGCGGTGGTCCTCCATCAGCTTGACCAGGGTGGCGATGGCCTCCTGCGCGAAGTCGTTGCCGCCCCCGCCGTGGGCCGGGGCGAGCGAGTACGCCTCGTCGATGAACAGCACCCCGCCCATGGCCTCCTGGAAGACCCGCTGGGTCTTGGGGCCGGTGTGGCCGACGTACTCGCCCACCAGCGAGGAGCGGTCGGCCTCCACCAGGTGGCCGCGCTCCAGCAGTCCCACGGCGGCCAGGATCCGGCCGTACAGCCGGGCCACGGTGGTCTTGCCGGTGCCCGGGTTGCCCGCGAACACCAGGTGGCGGCTCAGCGGCGGCGCCGCGAGCCCGGCGCTCTCCCGGCGCTGGACCGTACGCATCAGCTTCACCAGGGACGCCACGTCCTGCTTGACCCTGGCCAGGCCCACCAGCCGGTCGAGTTCGCCGAGCAGGTCCTCCAGGCTCTCCTCGGCCGCGGCGGCCTCCCACGGCTCGGCGGCCCCCTCGGGCGGGGGCGTCTGCCCGGACCCGGGCCCCGCCGGCAGCCCCTCCGGCAGCCCCCGCGGCGTCCTCTCGGCGGTCTCGGGCGCCGGCCACCGGGCGGACTTCACCCGCACCGAGACGCAGTCCTCCACCTCGGGCCGGGCGCCGGGCTCGGCGCTCAGGTCCTCGGCGGCGTCCCGGACCAGGATCCGGCGCAGCTCGGGCGCGGCCCGCTCGGCCAGGTGCACCGCCGGGAAGCCGGGCCGGACGATCTCCACGTCCTCGAACACCCCGGCGCCACCGCCGTCCAGGATCAGTCCGTTCTTGCCGGGCCTGATGATCCGTACCCCTCTCGCGTGCGGCGCGGCCTCGCCCGCCACCACCAGCCCGGACCCGGCCGGCTCGCGGATCTCCGTGTCGGTGACCCGGGCGGTGGCGCCCGTGGCGAACACCAGGCCCGCGGTGCCCGGCCGCAGGATCCGGCCGCCGGACACCTCGGTGTCGCCGGGGCCGAGGGTGATCCCGGCCCGCTCGGCGTCGGTCACCTCGCAGTCGGTGAGCCGCAGCGGGCCGTCCGACCCGGCCGTGACACCGTTCACGCAGCGCGTCACGGCGAGCCCGGACGCCTCGGCGCGGGCGGCGCCCGCCACGTCCAGGCCCGACATGCCGCAGTCGGCGAGGCGGGTGTCGGTGAGCGTCAGGGCGGCCTCGCCGACGGCGTGCACCCCGTGCTCGGGCGTGCCGCCCGCCCGCACCCGGGTGAGCGTGGCCCGCGTGCGCTCGCCCAGGTGGACCGCGCTGTAGCGGCAGCCGGTCAGCTCGCTGTCGGTGAGGTCCACGGCCGCGGTGCCGGTGGCGAGCAGCCCGTTGGCGGCCGCGTCCCGCACGGTCACCTCGCGCGCGGCCAGTTGGGCGGAACCGTGCGCACCGAGGGCCGAGGCGCCGGTGCGTACGACCGTCACGGCGGCCAGGAGCACCCGCGCGCCGTCGCCCGCCGCCACGCCGGAGCCCGCGCAGTCGCGCAGCGTGGAGGCGGTGGCCCGCAGCTGGGCCGGGCCGGTGACGCCGATCGCGTCGGCGGCCGCACCGGTCAGCTCGCAGCCGTGGAGCACGACGCCGCCGGTGGCGCCGGTGGTCCCGGTGGCCCCGACGGTGTCGGTGGTCCCGGTGGCCCCGACGGTGTCGGTGGTCCCGGTGGCACCGGTGGTCTCGGCGGTGTGGGGGGCGGGGTCGGGGTCGGGCAGCGGGGAACTGCCCAGGGCGCGGACCGCCTCGCCTCCGGTGTCCCGGATCCGGCAGTCCGTCAGAAGGGCGGCGGCCCGGTCCTCGGTGAGCAGTCCGCTGCGGCCGGGCCTGTCGATCAGGCAGCCGCGCAGCACCGCGCGGGCGTCCTCGCGCACCCGGACGCCGGAGCCGGCCGCGGCCCGGATCTCGGTGCGCACCAGCTCCAGCCGGGTGGTCCCGCCGGCCACCAGACCGGTCCCGGCGGTGTCCGCCACCAGACAGCCGGTGAGCCGGACGGCGCCGGTGGTACGCAGCAGCACCCCGGCCAGCGCGGCGCCGGACAGCACGGCGCCGGCCATGCGCAGCGCGGCGTCGCCGCGCACCTCCAGCCGCCCCTGCCGCACCCCGCCGCCCGACCAGTCGGTGGCGCCGCCCGCCAGCAGGTCGGCGGGCCGGTCGGCGGCCGCGCCGTGGACCGTCACCCCGCGCAGCGTCGGCCGCGCCCCGGGCAGCACCTCCAGGGCGCGCCGGTCGGCGGCGGGGGCGGCGAGCGTCACGCCGGCGCCCGGCGGCGGCCCTCCGGCCGGGTCCGCGCCCTCGCCGGCCACGGCCGCCGCCGTGAGCGTCACCCGCCCGGCGAGGCGCAGGCTCTCCTCGTAACGGCCGGGGGCGATACGGATCTCGTCGCCGTCCGCCGCGTCCCGCAGCGCCTCGGCGATCGTCCGGTAGGACCGGTGTCCGTGGGCCGAGGCCAGCCGCACCGGGGCGTCCGGGGTGAGGGGATTCATGGGTTGCCTCCTGACGGCCTCGGTGTCCCCGGGCCCTGGTGCCGAAGCCGGTCCAGGAACTCCTGGGCCCGCTGGGCCTGCTCCTCGGCCGCCGCAGCGGCGGCGTAGGCGCGCTGGAGCTCGCTGGTCCCCGAACTGCCGCCGGCCGCCTGACCGGCGCGACCCTCGGCCTCCCGGACCCACCGGAGGGCCCGCCGCAGATCCTCGTCGGCCCGCTCGACGGCCTGCTCGGCGGCGGCCACCTCGGCCGGGTCGGCCCGCCCGGCGGGGGCCGGGAAGTGCGGCACGGACGGCACCGACGGCACGGTCCCGGCGGAGGTACGCGCCTTGCCCTTCCCCTTGCTGCCCTTGGGCGCGGGGGTGGTGGAGCCGTCCTGGGCGAGGCGGGGGCGCTTCGTGGAGCCCGGTCCCTCGACCGACCCGGGGGCCTCCCCGCCGCCGCGCGGCCGCTTCACCTTCGGGGCGGACACGTCCGTAGCGCTCCCGGCACCGCCCCGGCCGCCCCGGCCCCGGCCGGGCGGCGCGGCGTCGGGGATGTGCGCCGCCCAGCCGCCGTCCGGGCCGGAGTTCCAGGTGAGATGCAGCGCCGGCCCGCGATTCCGGGCCGCGACCCCCACGGCGGTCACCGTGAGGGTGGTCCCGTCCCCGCCGGTGACCCGGATGTCCCGGCCGAGCGCCGCCGCGTACTGGCTCAGCAGGGCGTCCCGCGCCGGGTCGGGGCCGAGGGCGCCCCCGGAGGCGCGGAACGCCTCGAAGTCGCCGGTCGCCGGGTGGAGTCTGCCGTCCACCAGTCGGGGGAAGAACTTCTCGACCTCCACCCCCGCGGCGTTGACCTGCTCCAGCATCCGGCCGAGCGCGTTCGCGCCGCCCTGGCGCAGGTCCAGGAAGGCCCGCCCGACCAGGTTGCGCATCATCCGCAGCGGATGCAGGGAGAGGTCCCCGGTCACCCGGGCCGCCTGCTCCAGGGCGTGGAAGAAGGTGCCGGGGGCCGTGGGGACCTGCCCGCGCGCCAGGTGCTCGCGCGCGAAGTAGCTCAGGTGACGGGCCAGATAGCCCTCGTCGTGGGTGAGCGCGAGGGACTGCGCGGCCAGCCGCATCTGCTCGGGGTCGATGCCCGCGAACAGCCGCGACCCGCCGCCGGGCACCTGGGCGGACACCGCGAGGCCCACCCGGTTCTTGCCGATCACGCCCATCCGGGAGTCCAGCGTCGCCGACAGGTCGGCGGCGAGCCGCGCGCTGGGCAGTTCGCCGCGCGGGTGGTGGAGCGGCCACAGGGGGTCGTTCCAGCCGCCGTCCCTGATGGACTGTCTGAAGGAGTCGCGGAGCCACTTCAGCTCGACGCCCTCGCGCAGCGCCTGGCTGTTCTGGCCCGCGCCGAGCGCGTCGCGGCTGAACAACCGGTCCAGGGGGTTCTTCAGACCGGCGTGGTCCTGCGGCAGTTTGCCGTCCTTGTACCAGTCCTTCATCAGCCGGGACAGGTCCGTCTCGGTGGACGCCTCCCGGAATTTCGTCAGGTACGACACGCCCCGGTGCGGCAGGGTGTTGTTCTCGGCGTGCACCTTGCGCAGGGCACTCAGCTCGTCGAGCGTCTCCGCCCCGATCGCCGCCGAGGGGGTGCGCAGCGACTGGTCCAGCTCCCACGCGTTCAGCCGGTTCAGCCGCTCGCTCAGCTCGCCGAACTCCGCCCCGCCCTGCCCGAACCTGACCCGGATCAGATCGTCGGTGAGCAGGGTCGCGGCGGCGTCCACGAAGAGATTGGGCTCGGGGGCGTACGGCAGCTGCGGATGGAGGCCGGTGAGCCGGTCGCGGATGCGCATGTCCTGCTCGATCCGCCGGACGAAGTCGAGCCGGGTGTCCTCCAGCGGTGGCCTGGGGTTCTTCCGGGCGGGCAGGGTCTCGCCGGCGAGTCTGGCCCGGGTGTCGTCGATCAGCCGGTCGACGCCGCCGACGGGCGGGGGCTCGGGCACCCGGTAGCCGCCCGCCATCATCAGTGGCCGCAGTGGGGTGCCCACCTCGTGTCCGTCGTCCACCACCCGCAGCACACGCTCCCAGTACGCGAAGGCGTGTTCGCCGCCGGGGACCAGGTGGGGATAGGTGTCGAAGTCCATGATCGAGTGGTAGGGGTGCAGCCCGTCGGCCATCATCGAGCGCACCATGTGGCGCGTGGCCAGGCTGTCCAGCGTGTTGTTGCGCGCGGTGCCGTAGACGAAGTGGCCGGGCTGATAGGGGCCCAAGGGCGTGGCCACGAGCGCCAGCGGGTGCCCGAAGGTGGTCTGGCCGAGGGCGTCGGCGATCGCCTGGCGGATCGCGGGCAGTTGGGCGTGGGAGCCGTTGACCCCGATCACCACGCCGACCCGGCCGTCGAAGCCGGTCAGCTGGTGGGTGAGGGAGTTCAGGAAGCCCTGGAGGCCGTCGCCGAGCTGGTCGTACCGGACGATCGCGGTGACGACGAACCCGAGCGGGCGCGGCTCGGTCTCGATGGCGCGCACCCAGGTCATGTAGTCGGTGTCCGTCATGCGCGCGTGCCCGGCCTGCGTCAGCCGCAGGAACGAGTCGTTCACCATCATGTCCGCCGGGCCGCCGCCCGGCACGGCGCCGGCCGGGGTCCACGCGTGCGAGCCGCCGGTCGGGCCGGCCACCGCCTGGGGGTACGCGGGCGGGTCCACGTCCATCGCGCCCGGCACGGGGGTCTGGTCCCGCACGGTGCCGTACGGCGATCCCATGTCCATGACGTCGTCCATGACGTCGTCCATGGCATCGTCGACCGCGTCGTCCACGGATTGGGTCTCGGGGGATCCGGGCGGCGGGGTGCCGCCCATGGAGGCGTCGGTCGGCGAGGCCGGAGGCCAGGGCGAGCCGCCCGGCAGCCCGCCCCGGTCCCGGAACATCTGGGCGGTGATGCCCCGCATCTGCCGGTGCGTGGTCCGCGCGTCGATGCCCAGCCGGTCCAGCCGGGACTCTGCCGCGTCGAGCCGGGCCCGGACCGCGCCCAGCTCGTCCAGCGCGCTGATCTGCGCGGCGGACGGCCCCCGCGAACCGCCCTGCCCGGGCGGGGGCGTGGTCAGCTCGACCTGCCGCTCGGCGGTGGCCAGGTCGGACAGCGCGCGCTCGTACGACGCCCACGCGTTGAGCCGTGCGGCGGCCTCGGCCCCGCTGGTGCCGCCCATGATGAGCTGGTGGCTCTCCCGGATGCGCTGGTTGACCGCCGCCATGGGCGACAGCCCGCCGAACCGCCCCTTGCCCCCGCCCGGAGACGGCGGGGCGTACGGCGGCGGCGTGTCGGCCTTCAGCGCCTGCTGGTACGGCGGGGGCGGCTGGACCTTCGCCGCCGCGTCGCCGGTTTTCGGCAGCTCGGCGCCGGTCTTGGGCAGCTCCGCGCCCGTCTTGGGCAGCTCGGCGCCGGTCTTGGGAAGCTCCGCGCCCGTCTCAGGCAGCTCCGCGCCCGTCTTGGGGAATTCGGGGCCGGTCTTGGGCAGCTCCGCGCCCGTCTCGGGCAGCTCCGCGCCCGGTGCGGCGATCTCGCGCGGGCGCCCAGGGTGCGCGACGAGGTCCATCGCGTCCCCCGCCGCCCTGCCGCCCCCGCTCCCGGCGGCGTCCAGCGGCCCGCGCGCGGACACTCCGCCCGGCGGCGCCACCGGCCGGGCGCTGAGCCCACCCGCCGGGGACGGCCCCGGCGCGGCGCGCTCGCCGCGCAGCAGATCCATCGCCAGGTCATGCGCGGCAGCCGCGGACAGCGGCTCCGGCACCCGTCCGGCGCCGCCCGGCGCGGGCGCGCCGGCACGCCCGGGGGCACCCGGGGACGCCGAGTGCGCCACCGTCCCCGGCGGCGCGTGACCGCCCGGAGCGGCGTGAACCACCGGGGCCGGACCGTGCGCCCCCGCATCCACCGAACCCACGCGCCCCGGAACACCCGAGGCCGCCACCGCACCCGGCGGCGTGCTCGCCGCACCCTCATGGACGGACGCCCCCGGCGCCGACCGACCGCCCGTATCCGCATGAACCGCCGGGGCGTGCGCCCCCGCGCCGGCCGGCCCACCGCGCCCCGGAGCGCCCGAAGGCGCCGGGACCGCTCCCGAGTGGACCTGGCCGCCCGACGGTGCACTCGCCGCGCCCGCATCGGCATGAACCACCGGGGCCGGGCCGTGCGCCCCCGCATCCACCGAACCCACGCGCCCCGGAACACCCGAGGCCGCCGCCGAACCCCCATGGGCGGGCGCCCCCGGCGCCAACTGGCCGCCCGTATCCGCTAGAAGCACCGCCGGAGCGGCGCCCGGCACGTGGCCCTCCGCGACCGTAGCGGCCCCCACCCGAGCCGGGGGCGCCGAGGCCCCTGTGGGGACCGGGGCCGTGCCGGCGATGGTGTGGGCGTCGACGGTGCGGGGGGCCGCGTCGCCGATGCGCAGGGTGATGCCCTCGTCCCGGATGGCGGTGACGGCGACGTCCCCGTGCGCCAGGGCGTTCAGCTCGGGGAAGGTCAGGTCCTGCAGCGCCTCCGCGTGTCCGACGGCCCCGCGGGCCATCGTGACGCCGTCGGACACGCCGCCGGCCGCGGCCAGGCCGGGGGCCGACTCGTGGGCGGTGTGGGTGACCGGGGACGGGGTGTGGGCGTCGCGCAGCAGGTCGATGGCGGTGTGGCCGGGCAGCAGCAGATTGTTGTCCAGCCGCACCTGCCCGGCGGCGAAGTCCGCCTGGTGGAGCAGCTGAAGGCCGTGGCCGCCGGGGGTCGCGTGGGCGGCCGGGACGATCAGACCGCCGGGGCCGGCGGTCATGCCGTGCGGCAGCGGCGGGGTGGTGAGGCCGTGGGCCACTCCCCCGAGCCCCTGCGGGGCCAGGGCGCCCAGGTTCACGGTGGGCAGGTGGGACAGCGCGCCCGGCGGGGCCGCGCCCAGGGCGCCCGTGCCGAGGCCGCCGATGTGGAAGGCGCCGCCCGGCAGATAGGCGCCGGGTGGCCGGATCAGACCGGTGGGCACCAGGCCGCCGGAGCCGGTACGGACCGGGGGGATGCCATGCAGGGCCGCGTCCGTACGGCCGGCGTTGGCGAGCAGGGCGCGCAACTCGGGCTGGGGGATGCCGAGGACGCGCTCGCCGAAGGCGAGCCGGGCCGCGCCGCCGAGGCCGAGGACGCCGAGTTCGGTGAAGTTCAGCGGGAGGAGGGTGGCGGCGCCGAGCCGCCCCAGCCGCTGGAGGTTCGCCAGCGAATAGGCACCGGCCTTGGCCCAGCCGCCGGTCGCGGTGGCGGTGACGCGCGCCCAGTCGCCGCCGATCGCGGTGATCGCGCTGTTCCAGCCGCCGCGCAGGGCGCCGCCGAAGCCCTTGCCCAGCGCGACGAAGTCGATTTTGACCAGCGGGGCGAGGTGCGCGCCGATCACCATCGGGGCCACCACGATCCTGGGCAGGCCGGTGAGCGAGGAGAAGTGGGCGATCTGGCCGAAGAGGTTGCGGCCCGCGCCGGTCAGGCCGCTGATGCCGCCCTTGAGGCCGTTGCCGAGGCCCTTGATGATGGCGCCGACGTTGATGCCCTTGGTGGTGGGGAAGAGGATGCCGAGGAAGGCGAGGCCGAGTTCCAGTCCGCTGGCCTTGCCCTGGCTGAAGTCCACGATGGTCTTGATGAGCAGGGCGGCGTTCATGCCCCAGGCCAGGATGCCGAGGATGCCGCCGGTGAAGACCGCGATCACCGAGATGATGATCGTCAGCCACTGGAACGCCTCCCAGAAGAGGTCGCAGTCGCTGACCGGCTGCACCATCATCGCGCCCGCGTCGTGGAGCTGGCGGCGCAGCTCGCCCGCGGCGCCCGCGAGGTCGGAGCGGGCGTCCTCGGCGCGCTGGGTGAGCTGCTGCCGCTGGGGGTCGTCCTCGGGGAGCCCCTGGGCGGCGGAGAGGGCCTGGTCGGCCTCGCCCTGGGCGGTCTCGACGGCGGTCGCGTAGGCGCGGATGGCGGTCTCGGCCTTGTGGAAGGACTCCTCGACGTGTCCGACGAAGTTGTACAGATGGCTGTCCACCATCTCGCGCAGCCGGTCGGCGGTGACGCCGATGAACCGCTGTCCGTCGCCCGCGGTGTTCTGAAGTTCGCGCAGCCCGTTGTTGATCACCCCGGCCGAGGTCGCGAGGTCGCGCATGGTGTCGGCGATGCTGTTCAGCGTGGCGGGGTCGCCCGGGACCGGGTCACCGCCGAGACCGAGCGCGCTCCAGTCGCCGGGACGGGTCGGCAAGCTCTTCCTCCCCCCTCATGTTCACGTGTTGTACGGGCACCGCACCGGTCGGCGCCTACACTTGCGTAACGCACCAGCGGGTGAGAGCGGTTCACTTCAGGATGAACGGTACCGTCGGGCCGGAGTAATCCCTGAACCGGACGAACGTTCCGGCCCGTTGGTCACGGTGGAGCGCCGAGCCCGCCGAGCCGAACCCAGGGGGGACCGTGCCGGACATCGTCGTCGACTACGAGCTGCTCAATCAAGTCGCGCTGAAGGCCCGCAGCCTCAAGGAGCAGGTCCAGCAGGCGCGCGAGAGCAAGCAGGACTACACCACGGACCAGGTGGGCGCGGGCGGGGTATCGACCGCCATCCAGGCCTACTACACGGTGTGGAAGGGCTCGTTCAAGCGGTCCGAGGAGAAGCTGGAGAAGCTTCACAACCTGTACGAGGGCGTCGCCAGGGGCTGGGCGGACTGGGACTTCCGGCTGGCCGGGGAGGCCAGCAAGCAGGAGGCGTCGCTGGCCGCGGACCTCTACCGCACCCAGAAGGAGATCTGGGACGACTGGCAGGAGGCGGTCGCCAAGGGGTACGTCGATCCGAACGACCCGCACGCGCCCAAGCCGCCGGGCGAGCGCGAGAGCCAGTGGACGACCACCGACGGCCATGGCAACACCACCACCACGACCTACGAGTACGGCCCGGACGGCAAGCCCACGAAGATCACCACGACCATCACCACCAGCAGCGGGCTCACCTCCACCGACACCACCGACTACCACCCCGACGGCACCTACGACTCCACCGCCACCGACGTCTACGGCAACGTCACCACCACGACGGGCAACGCGCAGACGACCGAATCGGGGGACCACCGCAACACCACGGACACCTTCACCAGCACGACCAACACCCCCGACGGCAAGCAGTCCACCACCACCGGCACCACCACCTCGGACTACAACACCGCCACCGGCCACCGGGACTCCACCACGACGTACACCACCACCGGCCCCGGCGACGACGGCGAGCAGCAGACCGTGCACGGCACGACCACCTCCTCGGTCGATGTGAACGGCCATGAGGTGATCGAGACCATCGAGGTCCACGAGGACGGCAGCGGCACCCGGACGGTGGAGACGGACGGCCGCAAGGAGGAGTGGACCAGCGACCACGCGGACCAGAACACCGGCTGGGTCCCCAAGGAAGACGACTAGACAAGGCAGGAACCACACCATGCCCGCAGGCAACATCAACCTCGACTACGCCGAGATCATGCGCGTGGCCGGGGTCATGAACCAGGCCGTCAACGACATCAACCCGCATCTGCTGTCCACCAAGACCTCGGTGGAGGGGCTTTTGGACAACGGCCTGTTCATGCAGCAGAGCAGCCCGGCGATGAAGGCGGCCTACGAGAAGCTGACGGCCTCGCTCCAGCAGGCGGTGGAGAGCATCAACAGCTTCGCCACCCAGTTCACCAAGATCAAGGAGTCCGTCGAGCAGATGGACAAGGACATCGCCGCCAGCACCAACAACGCCTGACGCCGACAGCGCCTGACACCGGCAGCGCCTGACGCCGACAAGGCCTGATCCGCCGCCGTACCGGTTCCCGTTCCCCCATGACGCCGAGGCGCCTCGGGGGAACGGGAGCCGGTCGTCGTCCGGTCAGTCCATGCCGTCCGACCGCAGCACCGTCTCGGGGACCAGCACGGACACCAGCGCCCCGGTGGCCGGGTCGACGGTCAGCCCGCGCCCCGGGACCGGCCGCCCGCGCAGCAGGTCGTACGGGACCCGCACCCCCAGCAGGTCCCCCTCCCCCGGCGACTGCGGGGACAGCAGCAGGCCCTTGCGGACCCGGCGGACCTGGCCGAGCCAGCCGATGCCCGCCGAGGTGAGGGTCTCCGCGGTGGCGGCCACCGCGAGCCCCTGGCCGCGGTCCCGGCCGGTCGACGCGATCTCCCGCAGCACCGAGTCGGCGGACGGCATCTGGGCCAGCAGGTCCGCGTCGTCCACCAGCACCACCACGGGGCCCGCCTCGGCCTCCAGCGCCTGCCGCACCTCGTCCGCGCCCGGGTCCGGCGACTCGACGACCACCGCCCTCGGATGCCTGCCCAGGCCCCGCAGCGGCGACTCGCGCGGGGTGAGCGCGACCACCCGCGTCCCGCCCGCCAGCAGGGACACCGCGAGGCTCGCCAGCGCCGTGGAGCGGCCCGCGCCGGGCGGCCCGCTGACCATGAACGACGGGGCGTCCGCCGCGAAGTCCACCCCGACCGGGCCGAGGTCGTCGCCGCCCACCCCCAGCAGCCCCCACAGCGGGCGGCGCGATCCGGCGGGCACCTTCTCGTAGGCGTCGGTGAACGTCACCCGCTTCGGCAGGCTCGCCACCTTCGCCGGGCGCAGCGCGGCGGGCACCTCGCGGTCCCGGCGGGCGGCCTCGGCGCCGATCCGGCGCAGCGCCTCGGCCTGGTCGCGACCGGCGCCCGCGGCGCTGAGCAGGGCCACCTGCACCTCGGTGGCGCTGCCGCCGCGCCAGCCGCGGCCCTGTGGCACGACGGCCGGGATCTGCTTGGCCGGGATCTGGGCCAGCATGTACTCGCTGCGGTCGGTCAGCCGCAGCAGCAGCCGCTCGTCGTTGAGCGAGGCCACCTTGCCGGACAGCAGGGCGCGTTCGGAGGTCGCGATCACATGCAGGCCCATCGGGGCGCCCTCGCGGATCAGCGCGGTCAGCTCCTGCACCGGGCGTCCGCCGTCGTGGTCGCCGAGCAGCGCGGTGAGCGAGTCCCAGCCGTCGATGAGCAGCACGGTGTGGGCGGGACGCTCGGCGGGCGGCAGCAGGGAGCGCAGTTCGGCCAGGTTCGCCGCGCCGTGCGAGGTGAGCAGTTCCTGCCGGCGACCCATCTCGGCGATGAGCCGCGCCAGCAGCCGGTTGAGCCGCTCCAGGTCGGTGCGGGACACCACCGCGCCGCAGTGCGGCAGTTCGCCCAGCGCCGCCAGGGAGCCGCCGGCCGCGTCGATGCCGTAGAGGTGGACATCGGCGCAGGAGTGGCGGCGGGCCAGCGCGCCCGCGATGGTCCGCAGCGCCTGGGAGCGGCCGGAGCGCGGGGTGCCGATGACATAGAGGTGTCCGAAGCGGGAGAAGTCCAGCTCCAGCGGCTCCTGGCGCTGTGCGCCCGGCAGGTCGGCCAGTGCCCACGGCACCGGCGCCAGCGCCCCGCCGGGCCGGTCGGGGCGGACCGGAAGCTCCTCCAGGGTGATGGTCTGCGGCAGCGGGGGCAGCCACGGGCTGGGCTGCGGCTCGATGGCCAGCTCGGCCGCGGCCTCGCGTACGGCCTCCACGAGCGCCGTCAGGTCGGTGGGCACGTCCTCGGCGCCCGGCGGCGGCTCGTCCTCGGCCTCGTGGGCGGGGCCCGGCTCGGCCGCGGTGCGGCCCAGCAGCGACCAGGTCATCTCGGCGGCCCAGACGGGGGCTTCGGGCGTCTCGGCCGGCGCGGGCCCGGGGGCCTCGTCCAGGCGCGGGGCGCCCACGAAGGCCGTCTGGAAGGGCAGCACCGAGCGGTGGCCGATCCGGGCCAGCGCCCGGCCCGGGGTGGCGCTGGAGATCGTCACCGCGTCGTTGACCTCCAGCACGTCCTGGCTGTCCATCGCGTCGGTGACGCGCAGCGCGATCCGCAGATTGGTGTTGGCCCGGATGTCGGCGGTGACCACGCCCGCGGGCCGCTGGGTGGCCAGCAGCAGGTGCAGGCCCAGGGAGCGGCCGCGCTGGGCGATGCCGACCAGCCCGGGGACGAACTCCTGGACGTCGCGCGCGAGCGTCGCGAACTCGTCGATGACCAGCAGCAGCCGGGGCAGCGGGGGCAGCGCCGGATCGCGCCGCCGCATGGCCCGGTACTCGCCGTGGTCCTTGGCCCCGGCCTCCGCCAGCACCCTCTCGCGGCGGACCAGTTCCGCGGTCAGCGAGGCCAGCGCCCGCTCCACCAGATGGCTGTCGAGGTCGGTGACCATGCCGAGTACGTGCGGCAGCCGTACGCAGTCCTGGAAGGCGCTGCCGCCCTTGTAGTCGACCAGGACGAACGTCATCTCGTCCGGCCGGTTGACCGCCGCCAGGGAGGCCACCAGCGTCTGCAGCAGCTCCGACTTCCCGGCGCCGGTGGTGCCCGCGATCAGGCCGTGGGGGCCGTCCTTGACCAGGTCGAAGGCGACCGGCCCGGTGTAGCCGACGCCCAGCAGCGCCCCGGTGGAGGCGGGCCGCTTGCCCCAGCGGCGGACCAGCTCGCCGGCGCTCGGCGGCTCCAGCTCCAGCAGCCCGAGCAGCCTCACCTGGTCCGGCAGGCCGTCCGAGCCGTCCGGGGTGACGTCCCGTACGGGCGCCAGCGCGCGGGCGATCCGCTCGCACCACGCGGTGTCCACCTGGTCCGGGCGGATGCCGGTCACCTCGGCGCTGCCGGTGCGGCGCACCGTCAGCTCGCGGGCGCCGACCGCGCAGACGGTGACGCACTCCTCGGGGAGCATGCGCTCCTCCTGGTCCAGGCAGATCAGGAACACCCGGACCGCCGGGCCCTCCTTGAGCACCTGGACCACGCCCGGCACATCGCGCAGCCGCCGCGCCCCGTCGAGCACCACCACCAGATCGGGCTCGCTCAGCAGCGCCCCGCTCATCGCGGAGTCCCGGGCGCGCATCCTCGACCGGATGGCCGAGACCAGCTCGGAGACCCGGTTGGCGACGGTCTCCGGGTCGTTGCCGACCGTCACCGACGGGCCGCCGGAGCGCGCCGCGGCCAACCCGCCGCGACCCGGGCGGGCGTGCGGCAGCCAGCGCACCCACTCCCATGCGGAGGCCCCAGCCGTGTCCGTCAGCACGGTCACCCGTACGTCCCGGGGACTGTGCAGCACCGCCGCCTGCGCGACCGCCCAGCGGGCCAGCGCGCGGGCCGACTCCCGCTCCCCCGCGATGCCGACCACGCCGTCGGCGCACAGGTCCACCTGGACCGGCATGTCCGGGATCCGCCAGTTGACCGACCGGTGGTTGTCCTCGCGGGAGCTGTCGTCGATGGTCAGCAGCGAGGGCTGGCCGACCGTCCCCACCCGCAGCGCCAGGTGGTCGGGGTGGCCGCGGCGCCGCTCCCACAGCCTGGCGCCCGGCCCGACCGCCCACAGCCCGGCGGTGGCCGGGTCCGGTCCCGAGGCGACCCGCAGCCGCCGCTCGCGCTCGACCTTCTCCCGTACGTCCGCCTCCAGCGAGGCGCGGCGCGCGCGGTAACTCGCCACGCCGGCCAGGTACTCGCGCCGGCCGCTGCGGCGGGTGGTCACATAGTTCGCGACGGCCAGGAAAGGGCTGAAGACCGCGAACATCAGATAGAAGTAGGACCCGAGGAACGTCACCATGGCGATCCCCAGGAACAGCGGCGCCACCACCAGCAGCACCGGGATCGACCGCCGCGACGGCGGGGTCGGCGGCGCGGGCAGCACGAACCGCTCCGGGGTCAGCGGCGGGATGATCCTCGGCGGCCGGTTGAAGTCCAGGTAGGCGCCGTCGGCCGACACCGTCACCGCCGCGTCGGCCTCGGTGGGCTCCGCTACCCGCAGCAGATACTCGCCGAGGACCAGCTCGCCGTCCAGCGGCCACTCCGTCCAGCCGCGCGGCACCGGGTCGCGGCGGTCGGCGTCCGGGTCCGGCAGCGGGGGCGGCGGGGCGGGCGGCAGCGGGGCGGCGTCGGCGCGCGGCCGCTCGGCCGGCGGCTCGGGGGTCGACAGGGCCACGCCCTGGCCCGCCTGACCGGTGTTCAGCAGCACGCTGCCGTCCGGGCGGACCGTCACCCGGATCCCGGCGGGCGGCACGTCGCGCCCCTCCAGCCGCACCGCGCTGCCGGGCTCCGGGCCCACCGTGTACGTACCGGGCCGCAGCAGCCAGACCCGCCCCGCGCCGCGTCCGCCCACGAGTTGCAGCTCGACCTGGGGGCCGCGCGGAAGCCGCTCGCCGTCGGCGGATCGCGACGGGGGCGGCAGCTCCTCGCGCCCGGGCCCGTACGCACCCCCGTCCCCCGGCGCGGGTGCTCCCAGCCCCAGCCGGGCCCCGTCGCGCACTCCCGCCGCCGCCAACGGCAGCCCGGCGGGCAACGGCCGGTCGCCGAGAAACAGCTCGGCGCCCCCGGGGCCCGTGGCATGGCCCATCTCGGCCAGACGGACGGCGACGGCGCGGGCGGTGGTGGCACCACCCACCTCCAGCATGACGTCGCTGTCGGCGACGCTCACAAAAAGTCTCACGGCTGCGAAGAGGTCCGTTCGTTGGTCGGGCCGGAAGCGGCGGAGATACCGCCGGACCGCGACGGCGGCGCGGCGGGGGCGGGCTCGGCGAGATCGTCGTCCCCGGCCCCGTCGGCCCGGCCCGGGTCCGGCTCGGCCGGCTCGGCGGTCCGGGCCGGTGTGGCCTGCTCGGCCGCCGGGGCCGGTGATCGCGGCGCGGGCCCCGGGCCGCCGTCGGGCTCGGCGGGATCGGGCTCGGTGAAGTCGGGTTCAGCCAGGTCGGGCTCGGTGAAGTGGGGCTCGGCCAGGTCGGGTTCGGTGAAGTGGGGCTCGGCCAGGTCGGGTTCGGTGAAGTCGGGCTCGGCCAGGTCGGGCTCGGTGAAGTCGGGCTCGGCCAGGTCGGGTTCGGCCCGCGGGCCGGGGACCGTGGCGGGGGCCGGGACGGGGACCGGGACCGGCCTCGCCGCCGCGGCCTGGGGCTCGGGCTCGGCGAAGTCCCCCGCCACGTCGGCCTCCGCACGAGCTTCCGCACGGGTCTCCGTACGGGCCCCGGCAGGGGACTCGGCACGGGCCCCGGCCTCCGCGGCGGCCGGCGCGGCCGAGCCCGGCCCCGGGACGCCGGTCGCGGCGGCCGGGCGACGGGGCGTGCGGCGGATGGTCCGGGCGATGGCCCGGGGCAACGCCGCCGATTCCAGGTCGAGCTGGAGTCCGGGGGCCAGGAGCCGACCGCCGGGCTCGACGTGGAGCGTCCAGCAGGCGCCGGGCAGGCGGCCGCCGACCAGGGCGCGGAGGCGGCCCGCGGCGCAGAGTTCGGAGAGCCGGGCGGCCTGGTCAGGGGCCGGGGACCAGCACACCACGACCGGTGTCACCGTCGGCCCGGCGTCCGGGTCTCCGGGCGGGGGGCCGTCGCCGAGGGTGTCCAGGAGGGTGTCGAGGTCGGGGCCGTGGTGGCGGGGGTGCACGCCGCGGGCCACATGGACCGGCGGCCCGTCCGGCAGGTGGTCGATCTGGGCGGCCAGGGCCTGCAGCACACCGCGCGCGGCGTGGGGGTCGCCCTCCACGGCGAGGGCGGCGGGGCCCCGCGACCAGTCCACGAGGACGACCCCGGGCAGCCGTCGGTCGACGCCGAGGGCGAGGAGCAGGCGGTCGGGGCCCCCGGGCCCGTCGAGCGAGGCGGCCGGGGCCGACCAGGTCCACTCCCCCGGGTCGGCGGTGGCCTCCTGCCAGGGCGTAGCGGGGGCGCCCGGGTCGCGCCCGGCGAGGACGACACGGACCCGGTCGCGCGCCGGGTTCAGCTGGACCGCGAGGGCGTAACAGCCGTCGTCCGCAACGGCGTCGGCGTGGTCGAGTGCGGCGAGCGCTCTATCGGAGGCGGTGGGGTCGGCGAGGTGGCCGGAGAGGATCCGGGCCCAGCGGCGGTGGCGCCGCAACACCCGGAAGGGCTCGGCGAAGGCCCGTCGGGTCATACGGGCCTCCCAGACGATACGCCGACAGGCGCGGCGCGGGCCGCCCTGGGACCTGATCAGCCGCGCGGTCCCCCAGAGCACGAGGGTGAGCACGGCGAGGAACCCCAGGAGGATCAGCCAGGAAGCGCGATCGGGCATGCCGAGGGCGAGCCATGTGTACACCGGAACCTCACGCTGGGAACGGAACGGGAGAGCGAGCGCCGCAGAGTGTGTGACCGACCCACCATACGGGGCGGCGC
Source organism: Streptomyces sparsogenes subsp. cuspidosporus (assembly GCF_039532705.1). Classification (NCBI taxonomy): domain Bacteria; kingdom Bacillati; phylum Actinomycetota; class Actinomycetes; order Kitasatosporales; family Streptomycetaceae; genus Streptomyces; species Streptomyces sparsogenes. The sequence continues at coordinate 64,947 of NZ_BAAASD010000045.1, forward strand.
CCGGAGTTCACTTCCGTGCCTCCGCCAGGATCCGGTCGACGAGGGGGCTGTCGAGCCGGCGGGCCACGGCGACCAGGTGGCGGCGCTCGGCCTGCGGCGGTACGTCGATGCCCGGCAGCCGTGCGCACGGCCGCAGCGGAGGCCGCCCCGAACGCAGCGCCTCCAGAGCGCCCTTGATCCCCGCGGCCGCGGCCAGCGCGTCGCGCTCCGGCGCCTCCAGGCCGTGGTCGTCGGTGAGGCGCCGCGCGGTGTCGACGACGGTCTGGGAGGTCCAGGGGCGCAGCGCGAGTTGCCCGTCGCGGATCTCGTGGGCGCGGCGCAGGGTGTGGAAGTCCCAGGCGGCGCCGGAGGGCGGGCTGTGGAGGACGACGCCGGGGTCGGCCTGGGTCACGGTGGTCCACAAGGTCTCCAGCGCAAGGAAGTCCCGGCGGCGCTGGCGGCGGGCCCGCAGGGCGGCGCCGGTCCAGCCCGTGGCCATGATCACCCCGCCGATGGAGGACAGCGCGGGGCCCGCGTCCGTACTCAGGACGTCCAGGGCGTGGGAGCCGAGGACCGCGCCGGAAACGGCGAGGACCTTGCACACGCCGTACCCTCCGACGCACACGCAGCCGATCGCCAGGCGCCGCAGACTGACCCGCAGGACCGGGTCCGGGATGTCCTTCAGGCGCCGGTGGCACACGTACACCATCGACCAGATCGCCCAGCCGTACGCCGCCTGATAGACCATCAGGAACGCCAGCACGACGGGCCGGTCGGCGAAGGCGGTGTCGAAGGTCAGGGGCTTCTCGCCGGGCGGCAGGTCGGCGGAGAGGAACAGCCCCACCATGACGGCCGTGGCGGCGCCGTAGTACGGCGCGACCCGGCGCAGGGCATCGCGCATGCCGGTCTCCGTGGGCGGCCGGCCGACCTCCGCGCCGGCGGATCGCCGCGGGGACCACAACAGCGCCAGCGTGAGGATGCATCCGCAGCACACGGTGACGGCGGTGTAGACGACGAGGGTGGCCAGGTTGGAGACCCCGGCGGTCTCGCCGATCCACCGGTAGACCGCGGGGGCGGCGGCGATGAAGCCGGTGCCGACGGCCAGCGCCCCGATCGCCATCAGCAGCAGGCTGGGGATCCGTTCGGCGGCCCAGGCCCGGGCCTTGTACGCGGCCAGCCCGTAGGTGACGGCGCCCACGGTGAAGTAGCCGACGGTGTGCAGGCCGCCGCCCTCAGACATGGCGTCCCTCCCGGTGGACGAGGGACGGGGCGATCCGGGCGGCCGGGCCGACGTCCGGGGCGAGGTTCAGCTGCTGGTAGAGCAGCGTGCCGATGGTCTCGGCCTCGTGTTCGGTGGGGTCGTCGTAGTGGGAGCGCCCCAGGACCCGGAGGACCACGGCGGGGTCGATGGCGTGGTGGCGCGGGATGTGGCCGAGCAGCAGGTGGGCGAGTTCATGGCAGATCACCAGCAGTTGGTGGGCCGGGCTGGTGTGCTCGGGGTAGTAGATGCGGTCCTGGGTCAGGTACTGCTCGTACTTCCCCGTCGGTTCGCCGGGTGCCACGTCCCGTTCGATGAGTCGCAGCGTTCGCCGGGTGCGGGCCTCGTAGGCGGCGTGCAGCTCGGCGAGGGTCGGGTGCGGCGGTAAGCCCAGCTCCTTCAACAAGGCCCGCACCCGGCGCCGTTGTGACCGCATGCCCACGCTGTCGTCCTTTCCCTCGACGCGACTGTCAGGAGGTCATCGCACTGCCCGGACGTCACCGCACTGCCGGGAGGTCGCCGTACCGCCGGCGTACGGCGCGGCGGGGGCGGGGCGGCCGGTTCACCACGGTTTCCGCTCGCGCTGCTTGTGCGGGCGGCCGACGGCGCGGCGCAGCTGGTCCACCAGGGCGCCGACGGTCTCGCGCATGTCGCGGGGCAACACGGCGACGCCCTCGGCGATCTGACGGACCTGGTCGTCGTCCAGCAGTCCGGCCCCGGCCCGCGCCGGGCCGCCGGCGGCGCGGTCGCGGTGGCCGACCGGCTCGCCGCGCCGCTCCTGTTCGATGGCCCGCAGATGCGCCTCCACGTCGCGCGCGTAGGGGTCCTCGTCGGGCGAGAAGAAGTACTCCACGCGCACCCCGAAGAGAGTCGCCAGCGCCACGGCCCGGTCCGCGCGGGGGACCGAGCGGCCGTTGCGCAGGTTGCTGATCTGGCTGACGGACATCCCGACGGCCTCCGCGATCTCCCGCTCCGTGTACGGCCTGCCCACGTCGGCGGGGTAGATGACCTCTTGCAGGCGCTGGAAGCGGCGCGCGAAGCACTGTGCCGCGTCAGGGCGTGCCGAGGTGCGCGGACCTTCTCCAGGGTGCTGCTGCGGGGGCGACATACCTGCGGATCCTAATGCCGGCTCAGCCAGGGTTTCCCCCGCTCGCACGGCGGACCGGCCGTCGGCGGGCAGGTGGCCCCCCGGGCGGGGCCGGGGCATCTTCCTGCCATTCTGTGCGCCGTTCCGGCTCGCCCGGCTCCTGTTCGAGTCATCCTGGTTCCGACGATCGCCGAGCGTCTCCCGGCCGCGCCCGGGAGAGTGGGCATCCGCAGGGGACAAGGGGAACGGCGTGCGCATCACCACCGTTGACGGTCATCTCCTGATCGGTGATCCCAGGCTGCCGCTGCGGGTGCTCCTCCTCCATGACGCGGGGGCGACCGCGCTGTCCATGCTCCCGCTCGCCCGGGCCCTGCCGGCGGGCTGTGCCGCCGTCGCGTTCGAGCTGGACGGCCGGGGCGAGCTGGCCGACGCTCCCCCGGTGCGCTGCTTCGACGACGCCGTGAAGCGGCTCCTCCCGGCGTTCCGCAGCTGGGGGGACCGGCCCGCGGTGGTGGTGGGGCACGGGGTGGGCGCCCTCCTCGCCCATGCCCTGGTCGCGGCGCTCCCCCACGGGCAGGGCCACCACATCAGGGACGTCGTACTGGCGGGGTCCCGGTCCCCGGCGACCACCGCCCGCCTGGCGTCGCACCCGCGCGCCCCGTTCCTGACCAGGACCCGGGAGGAGCTCGCCGCGGAGCTGCGGCGGGACGGCGGCTGCCCCGCCGAGCTGTTCGACTATCCCCACCTGCTCGACTACGCGGTCACGATGCTGGGCCGGGATCTGCACCTGCTGGACACCTACCGGGAGCCGGCCGCGCCGCCGCCGGGTGGCGGCACGGACTACCACGTGTGGTCCGGCCGTGGCGACGGCAGCCTGTCGCCGGCGGAGCTGGAGCGGTGGCGGCTGAGCACGCCGTCCCCGCCGAAGCCGCGGGACTTCGCGGGCGGCCACGGCTTCCTGTGCCAGGAGCGGCCGCCGGCCGCCGCCCTCCACGAGCTGGTGGCCGACCGGCTGGCCGAGGGCGCCGGCGTCCCGCCGCGCCCGCAGCGCGGGGCCGCCTGAGAGCGACACCGGTGAATTCCCGGCTGGCCCCCGTCACCAGCCGCACCTGACGGCGGACCGGATCCCGGTCCGGGGCCGGGATCCGGGACCGGGAACCCCGCCCTTCGTGGCGTGACGGGCGCGTCGACTGGTGACCTGCCCATGCCAACCACGGGTAGCCTGCCCTCCACCGCGGTCAATCAGGAGGACGCAGTGCAGACACGCTCGCGCATCCGCAAGGTCCCGCTCATCCTCGGCAGCGCCGTCGCGCTGGTCATCGCCTTTCCGGGCAGCGCTCTGGCCGACCCCCCGAAGGCGCTGCCCGCCGACGCGGACGGGCTGGAGCAGACGTTCCAGCCGGCCTACGACTACGACACCGACGGCTGCTACCCGACCCCCGCCATCGGACCCGACGGGACCCTCAACGGCGGCCTCAACCCGTCCGGGAGCCCCAGCGGCCAGTGCCACGACGCCTCGGACCTCGACAACACCAACGGATACGCGCGCTACAAGTGCAACAACGGCTGGTGCGCGATCATCTACGGCCTCTACTTCGAGAAGGACCAGGCGACGATCGGCGGCCACCGCCACGACTGGGAACACGTCGTGGTGTGGGTGCAGAACAACCAGGCGCAGTACGTCGCCACCTCCGCCCACGGCAACTTCACCGTCCACACCCGGGACCGGATCCGCTGGGACGGAACCCACCCGAAGGTCGTCTACCACAAGGACGGGCTGAGCACCCACGCCTTCCGCGCCGCGAACGCCAATGACGAACCGCCGGAGAACCACTACCACACCTGGCGGTACCCCGCCCTGATCGGCTGGAACGGCTACCCCGCGGGCATCCGCGACAAGCTGAGCCAGGCCGACTTCGGCAGCGCCGTCTTCGGCCTCAAGGACGGCAACTTCAACGCGCACCTCGCCAAGGCCAAGCCGGCCGGCGTCCCGTTCGACCCCAACGCCTGACGGGGCCGCTTCAGCGCGTGTACGCCTCACTTCCGGCAGACCGCCAGGCAGGGCCGCGTCCATGCCTGGCGGTCACAGAGGAACCCCAGACCGATGCCGAGCAGCCAGAAGTCCTTCGCCAGGGGAATGCCCTCCTCGGTGGGCAGCGGGCTGCCCTTCTGATGCAAGCCGGGAGTGCGCAGATACAGCCCGACCAGACCGGACGCGAAAGTGGTCAGCGCGGCCCCGGCCAGGGCGGTGGGCACCATGGGTGACAGGAGCGCCGCCCCCAGAGCGACCTCGGCGCAGGCCAGCAGCCTGGTGAACCGGTGGGGCGACATCCGGCCGACGAGGGGATAGGCTCCGGCGGTCATGCTGTGGAGTCCCTGACCGGTCCGCTCGTCGGCGTGGAGATGCTGCAGGCCCGAGTGCAGAATGAACGCTCCGGTGGTCAGCCGGGGAGCGATGTGGTGAGGCCTCATCGGGGCGTACATGACCTTCTCCCTTCGCCGGACAGCGGGTGGCCGCCGGGTAACCCTCCTCATGAGAGGTATGCAGAGCACCTCGCCCAGCGCCAGGACCACCCATCCGACAGAGAGGCCGCACCCCGCATGCGCATCGCACTCAGCCAGATCACCACCGGACCGGAGCCCGAGCGGAACCTCGCCGTCCTGCGCGAGCAGGCGGTCCGCGCGGCCCGGGACGGCGCCCGGCTCGTGGTGTTCCCCGAAGCGACGATGGCCTGCTTCGGCACCCCGCTGGCGCCCCTGGCCGAGCCGCTGGACGGCCCGTGGGCCACCGGGGTACGGCAGATCGCCGAGGACGCCGGCCTGGTGGTGGTGGCCGGCATGTTCACCCCGGCGCCCGACGGCCGGGTGACCAACACCCTGCTGGCCACCGGGCCCGGGGTGGAGACCTCGTACGACAAGATCC
>NZ_BAAASD010000046.1:0-69985 GCF_039532705.1 Streptomyces sparsogenes subsp. cuspidosporus
GCGCCGCGGCCTCGGCGGCCGCCCCGGCCGACGGCCCCGGGGCGCCGGTCCCCGGCTACGCGGCGGCCGCCGCCTCCCCGGGCCGGGACAAGCTGCCCTGGCAGACCGTGCGCGACACCGTCCTGGACGCCTGGCGCGCCTTCGACCGCGGTGGCTCACCCGAGCGGCCGGGGGTGTCCCGGGTGCTGCCCGTGATCGAACTCCTCGACGACGACGTCGACCTGGCCCCGGCCCGCCATCTGCCCCCGCCCGCCGCGGGCGGCGGCGCCGACGAACTGGCCGCCGTCCGCGACCGGCTCACCGCCACCCTGGCCCGCACCGTCGAACTGACCCCCGTCGCCCCCGCCGTGCCCCAGGCCCCGGCGGCCCCCGGCGCCCCGGCCGCCGAGAGCGCGGCGGGCGGGGCGCAGGGCGCCCGCTGGCCCATGACCACCGTCGGCGAACTGGCCCGCGCGGGCGCCCTGGTGCTGCGCACCGGCGGCGCCGCCGCGACGGCCGGCACCACGGCGGGGGCGGGGCCGGGGGCGCCCCCGGTGCTCACCGAGACCGATGTGCTCGCCGGGACCGGTCCCACCGGCACCCTCCCGGCCCCCGCCACCGGCGAGCGGGCCGGGGCGGCCGCCGAGGAGCCGGTGCTGACCGAGCCGGGCGACGTCGTGGTGCCGCTGATCGGCGGCGGCACGGTCGCCCGGGTGGTGGACGAGGCGGCGGCCGGCGCCGCGCTCGCCCGCAACCTGTGCCTGCTGCGGCCCGACCCGGAGGCGCTCGACCCATGGTTCCTCGCCGGATATCTGCGCGGCAGCGCCAACCAGCGGCAGGCCAGCAGCTACGCCTCCACCGCCACCCGGCTCGACGTGCGCCGGCTGCGGCTGCCCCGGCTGCCGCTCACCGACCAGCGGCGCTACGGCGAGCACTACCGCACCCTCGCCTCCTTCGAGGAGGCGCTGAGGCTCGCGGGGCGGCTGGGGGAGCAGTTGGTGCGGGGGCTGTACGACGGGCTCGCCGACGGCACCGTCCAGCCCCATTGATCACGATTGTGTGATCAATGAGACGACGGATCCATACAACCCGGGCTCCGCTCGCCACGTCGATGTATACGCTCGAGCGGGCCTCCGCACCCGCGTCAGCACCCCTCGGCACCCGGTCGTCCTCCAGGAGCAAGCCATGCACGGCCACGCACCCGCGCCGCCGCCCCGCCCCGCCACCACCGCCACGGTGGTCGTCCTGCGGGTGGTCTTCGTGGCCGTGACCCTGCTGAGTCTCGGCTTCCTGTCGTGGGTGACGATGCTGCGGGTGGCCATCCTGCGCCGCCGCGCGCTCGACTGGCTGCTGTTCTGGACCAGCTGTGTGCTGGTCGTGCTCGCCTTCGTCGAGTTCGGGACCGGCCCCGACGAGCCCGACGCGCTGGCGTACACCACCCTGGCCGGCGTGTTCCTGCTGGCCTGCGGCGTGACGACGCACTACCTGATCGTGGACATCAGGCACCACCGCCCGGCCCGGCCCGCGGTGCCGACCGGGGCGCCGGCCGTGGCGCCGTACGTCCCGCCGGGGTACCCGCCCGCGGCCTACGGCTACCCGGCCACGCCGCACCAGCCCGCGCCGCCCCTCCAACACCCGCAGCCCCTCCAGCCCCAGCACCCGCACCCGCAGCAGCCCCTCCAGCCCCCCACGCAGCCCCAGCCCCAGCCCTATCCGCAGGCGCAGGCGCAGCACCAGCAGCCCCAGCCCCAGCCGCAGCCCCAGCACCAGCGCATCCGGCGGGTGCGCGCCGAGCTGGACGAGCTCAGCGACTACCTCCGCAGGGAGGAGGGCCGGTGAACGGACGCGTCGTCGCCGACCGCTACGAGCTGGCCACCCTCCTCGGCCAGGGCGGCATGGGCCAGGTGTGGACCGCCTACGACCGGCGGCTCGACCGCCGCGTCGCCGTCAAGCTGCTGCGCCCCGACCGGATGGCGATACCCACCGGCGGTGGCGGCGACGGCGTGGACGAACTGCGCCGCCGCTTCGTACGGGAGTGCCGGGTCACCGCGCAGGTCGACCACCCCGGCCTGGTCACCGTGCACGACGCCGGAAGCGACGGGGACGACCTCTACCTGATCATGCAGTACGTCGAGGGCGCCGACCTCGCCGACCACCTCGCCGAGCACGACCCCTACCCCTGGCAGTGGGCGGTGTGCGTCGCGGCCCAGCTGTGCGCGGTGCTCTCCGCCGTCCACGCGGTGCCGATCGTGCACCGCGACCTCAAGCCGCGGAACGTGATGGTCCGTCCCGACGGCTCGGTGCTCGTCCTCGACCTCGGCGTCGCCGCCGTCCTCGACACCGACACCACCCGCCTCACCCACACCGGATCGCCCATCGGCAGCCCCGCCTACATGGCCCCCGAGCAGGCCATGGGCGGCACCGTCGGCCCGTACACCGACCTGTACGCGCTCGGTGTGCTGCTGCACGAACTGCTCATCGGCAATGTGCCGTTCGCCGGCTCCACCGCCCTGGGCGTGCTGCACCGCCACCTCTACGAGCCGCCGGTCCCGGTCCGCCAGGCGCGGCCCGAGGTGCCCGAGGCGCTGGAGGCCCTGGTGCTGCGGCTGCTCGCCAAGGACCCCCAGCACCGGCCGGCCGACGCCCAGGAGGTCTACCAGGCGCTGGTCCCCCTGCTGCCCTACGCCGCCGCGGCGCCCGGGGCCGCCGCCACCGGTCCCATGGACCCCACGCGCCCCTTCCTGCGCCCGCACGCCCCCTGGCCCGACCGCCCGGCCCCGCCGCCCGCCGCCGTGCCGCAGGCGCCCCCCGCGGCCCCCGCCCGCTCCGATGTCGCCGCGGCCGTGGACGAGGTCAAGCGCCTGCTCGACCAGGGGTGGATCACCCAGGCCGTGGACAACCTCGGCGCGATCCTCCCGGCGGCGGCCGCCGAACACGGCGAGCTGTCCCCGGTCGTACGGTCGCTGCGCAAGCAGTACGCGGTGACCCTCATGGACGACGGCCAGTACCGCCGCGCCCTGCCCGAACTGCGCCGGCTCGCCGACGAGTACGCCGCCGAGTCCGGCCCCGAAGCCCCGCGCAAATCCCTCCAGTTCCGCTACGAGGCGGCCCAGTGCCTCGAACAGCTCGGCGAGGCCGGCCAGGCCCTGGTCGAATACCGCACCCTGCTCCCGTACTTCGAGCAGTACGCGGCCACCGACCCCGCCACCCCGCTGGACATCCGCCGCCGGATCGGGCACTTGCTGCTCTCCCTCGGTGACCGCCCGGCCGCCCATGACATGCTCGCCCGCCTCCTGTACGACGCCGAGCGGCTGCACGGGCCGCACCACCCCTTCCCGGAGGAGATCCGCCGTACTTTGCACTGGCTCGGGCAGGTCCACGGCTGACGAGGTGGCCTAACCCCCGGCGAATCGTTGTCGAATCAGTGGCTTCGGCCGCGCCGACTCCATACCATCGATCAACGCCAGGTCGATCTATGCCGGGAGGCTCCATGCGAAAGACCCGCGCCACCCTCGCCGTCCCCGCCGCCTCCGCCCTGCTGCTCGCCGCGCCGCTGCTCACGGCCTGCGGCAATGACGCGCACCCGGGCGCCGCGGCCGTCGTGGACGGCGACCGGATCACCGTCTCGCAGCTCCAGGCGCAGGTCAACGACGTCCGGGACGCACAGCGCGAGTCCCCCAAGGCCGAGCAGCTGGTGGCCAACAGCGGCGGGCTGAGCCAGAACACCCTGATCCGCATGATCCAGTTCCGGGTGATCGAGCGCGCCGCCCAGGACAACGGGGTGCGGGTGACCCGCCGCGATGTGCGGCAGTGCCGCCAGGCCGTCGAGGCGCGGGGCGGCGGCGACGTGCTGCGCGCCCTCCAGACGGGGCAGACCACCACGTGCGTGCCGGCCGGGGAGGCGCAGTCGGACGGCGCCGCCGCGCTGCGCGACTTCTACCTGGAGCAGGGCATCGCCCCCAGCCGCATCGACGACGCGCTGCGGATGGAGCTGCTGCGCAACCGCCTGGTGGCCAAGCTCGGCGTCGCCAAGGTCAACGAGGTCTTCGCCCGGACCTCGAAGGAGCTGGCCATCGACGTCAACCCGCGCTACGGGAAGTGGGACGACAAGCGGGGCACGGCGGTGCTCACCAAGGAGGCCTGGCTGCGGACCTCCGGGGACGCGAGCGAGCGGGCGTAGGTTACGTTGCAAGGGTGACCGCCTCCCGCACCGACGCCCCCACCGGCAACCCCACCCCCACCGGCACCGGCACCCCCACCGGCACCGGCGGCGAGGCCCCGGGCCCCGCCCTCACCGGCCGTATCGTGCTGCTCACCACCAGCCACCGGGTGGCGCCCGGGCTGCTGTCGTGGCCCGCGTGGCAGGCGCTGCGCGGCGCGGACCGGGTGCTGTGCGCGGACCCGGCCCATCCGCAGCTGCCGTATCTGCGGGAGGCGGGCGTCGAGGTGGAGGAGGCGGTGCCCGACGCGCGCGAGCTGGTCGACTACTGCGCCACCGCGCCGGGCCGCACCGCTGTGGTGATCACCTCCGCGGACGGGGACTCCGCGCTGACCGACGGACTGGCCCGGCTCGCCGGGTCCGGGCGGGAGCGGATGCCGGACCTTGAGCTGCTGCCCGGCGCGTACGACCTGCCGGGCGCCCGGCTGCTCGACCTGGTCCAGGTGATGGACCGGATCCGGGTCGAGTGCCCGTGGAGCTCCACCCGGACCAGCGAGGAGCTGGTGAAGTACGGCATCGAGGAGGCGTACGAGCTGGTCGAGGCCATCGAGCAGGGGGACCGCGAGGCGCTGCGCGAGGAACTGGGCGACGTGCTGCTCCAGGTCGTCTTCCACGCCCGGATCGCCCAGGAGGACCCGGACGAGCCGTTCTCGGTCGACGACGTGGCGGGCGGGATCGTGGACAAGCTGGTCCGCCGCCATCCGCACATCTTCGGCGAGGAGGCGGCCGAGACCGCCGAGGACGTCAGGGCGCACTGGCTGCGGACCAAGGCGGTCGAGAAGCGGCGCGACTCGGTCACCGACGGGGTGCCGCTCGGTCAGCCGGCGCTCGCGCTGGCCGCCAAGCTGGCCTCCCGCGCCCGCACCGCGGGCCTTACGGTGCCGGTCCCCGAGGGCGAGGGCGTCGGCTACGAGCTGCTGGCCCTGGCGGTGCGGGCGGCCGGGCAGGGGATCGAGCCGGAGACGGCGCTGCGCGCCGCGGCCCGCACCTACCGGGACGCGATCCGGGCGGCCGAGGGCGCGCGGCCGGGCGGTGCGGGCGGCAGCGCCGGGGAGTGACGGCGGCCGGTCCGGGTACCCGGGCGGCATGGACGCACACAACGCCGCATACGACACCATGGATCTCGCGGTCACCCGGGATCTGCTGGTCGGGACGGGCCCGTTCGTGGTGGGACTGGTGATCGTCGTCTTGTTGATCGTGGCCGTGTGGTGGGGAATGCGCCTGCTGGCCCGGGACTCCGCGCGACCGCGCGCCCCGCAGCCGCGGGCGGGCGCCTGGCAGGCGGTCGACGAGCCCGAGGACCGGGCGCGGGCGGACGGTCATGGGCCGGGGCACCAGGAGTCCGCGCGGGTCGGCTACGTCAAGGAGAACCGCGAGCCCGAGGAGGTGCCCCGGGACGGCGCCCGCCGGCTGCCGCACCAGCTCGGCGGCCACGGCAACCGGGGCTCCGGGCCGGACGAGGGGCGCCGGGGCCAGGACGCCGACCGGGAGCGGCCGACCTGGAACGAGGGCGGCAGCGGCTCGTTCGGCAACGGGTGAGCCGAACGGGTGAGCCCCACGCGGATGTGCGAAGACCCGGCACCGAGGGGCTCGGGTGCCGGGTCCCCGCACGCGGTGGACGAATCCTGGCTAGACGGCCACCGGCTGGAGCTTGGCGCGGAAGTGGCGCAGGATCGGTGACTGCTCCACGATCCGGTAGCCGCGCACCGACTCCGCCCTCTTGACGATCTTCTCCAGGGTCTCGCCGACGTGGTCGTAGTGGCTGCGCGTGTAGACCCGGCGCGGCAGCGCCAGCCTGACCAGCTCGTACGGGGCGGCCTTCACCGGGTTCCCGTGCTCGTCCTCCTCGCCCATGTAGAGCGAGCCGAGTTCGGCCGAGCGTATGCCGCCCTCCAGGTAGAGCTGGCAGGCCAGGGCGTGGCCGGGGTAGTGGTGGGCCGGGATGTGCGGGAACAGGCGCCCGGCGTTGAGGTAGAGGGCGTGCAGGCCGGGCGGCTCGAGGATGTCGACGCCCGCGGCGCGGACCCGCTCGGCCAGGTGGGAGGCGATGTCGGCCCGCTCGGCGAGGTAGCCGGGGTCGGTCACCTCGGTCAGCCCCTGGGCGATCATGTCGAGGTCGCGTCCGGCCAGGCCGCCGTAGGTCGCGAACCCCTCGGTGGCGATGAGGAGCAGCTCGCACCTCTGAGCCAGTTCCGGGTCGTTGAGGCCGATGAAGCCGCCGATGTGGACGATGCCGTCCTTCTTGGCGCTCATCATGCAGCCATCCGCCAGGCGAAACGCTTCTTCAGCGACCTGGCGCGGGGTGTGGTTCCGGTACGCGGCCTCGTGGCGGGTCACCAGCCAGGCGTTCTCGGCGAACCGGGCGGCGTCCAGGAACAGGGGCACGCCGTGCTGCTTGCACAGGGCGGCGGTCCGCTTCAGGTTGTCCATGGAGACGGGCTGGCCGCCGCCGCCGTTGTTGGTGATGGTCATGACCACCACGGCGACCCGCGAGCCGTCCGGCCCGGACAGCGTCCGGCTCAGCTCCTCCAGGTCGATGTTGCCCTTGAACGGCTCCGTGCTGTCCAGGTTCCGGGCCTCGGGGCAGGGCAGGTCCCGCGCCTCGGCGCCGGAGAGCTCCACGTTGGCGCGGGTGGTGTCGAAGTGGGTGTTGGACAGCACGATGCGGCCGGGCTCCAGCAGGGTGGAGAAGAGCACCCGCTCCGCGGCGCGGCCCTGGTGGACCGGCAGGACGTGCTGGTAGCCGGTCAGCTCCGTGATCGTCTCGTGGAACCGGTAGAACGAGCGGGAGCCCGAGTACGACTCGTCGCCGGCCATGCCGGCGGCGAGCTGGGCCGCGGACAGCGCGCCGGTGCCCGAGTCGGTCAGCAGGTCGATGGTCACCTCCTCGGCGCGCAGGTCGAAGAGGTTGTAGTGGACGCGCCTGACGGCCGCCTCGCGCTGTTCCCTGGTCGTCAGGGGGATGGGCTCGACGACCTTGATCCTGTACGGCTCCACGCTGACCGCTGCTCCTGTCTGTGCTTCCTTGCGAATTTCGTTGGTGCTCGGCATGCCTGCCCGCGCCCGGTGGGGGGACGGGAGCGCGGGACGGGGCTGCCGCCGTGTGTCGCGGAGTTCCTGTGCCCGGTGGGGCGATCGCGGGGGGAGGGGTGGCTTCACCTCGTACGCCTCGGAGGAGACGTAGACGGTCACCCGGGGCGGCCGGCCCCGCTCGTGGACCAGCGCCAGGTACGCGATGAGACCCACACCGTCCCGCAGCGGTCGCGAGGTCGTGGCGGCCAGGGCCCGGTCGAGGGCCGCGCTGTCCATGCCGAGGCGGCGCAGCAGGGTCACCGCCCGCTCTCGTGCCTGTTCGTCATGGCGGACATAGCCGCGGACGGGCATGTGGAGGGTGAAACCGCTGGGCAGGCCGGTGGCCGTCTCGGTGATGGAGTGGCAGGTGAGGACGGGGCGTCCGGCCAGCCGCTCGGCGCCCCCGGCGGTGCGGAAGAAGTCCTCCAGCAACTCCCGGCGCGGGGCGGGCTTCATACGGGAGAGGGAGCCGACCTCGGTGGCGGACAGGCCGTCGTGCCTGAGGTAGACCTTGACCCGCGGCGCCTCCCAGTCCCCGAGGTCCAGGGCGATGAACGGGTAGCCGTCGGCGGGGGGCAGCGCGTCGAACGCCTGCCGGTGGCCGAGCCTGTCGAGCGCCTCGCGCAGCGTCTCGGCGGCCCGGTCCTGGCCGCGGGCCGCGGGGTTGAGATACACCTTGACCGCGGGGATCCCGCCGGGGCGCAGCTCCAGGGCGCACCACAGGGCCAGCGGGCCCTGGGGGGAGGCGGGGAAGAACAGGTCCTCGAGCATGTCGAGCCGGTCGGTGGAGAACCCCCACCGCTTCGCCATCTCGTGGATCGCGCGCAGGCCCGCGCGTCCGTTCTCCGCGAGGTCCGGGGCGCCCGCCCCGGGCTCCAGCAGCACCCTGAGCGCGGGGGCCGAGCCCGGCGTGAAGGCCAGGGAGAACTCGACCGGTGTGTGGTCGTCGGAGAGAAAGGTGGGGTACGGGGGAGGGAGGGTCAACGGCCGCCTGGCGACCTCGCCCAGACCGTCCGTCAGCGTCCGCGCGTAGGCGGAAGCGTCCGCCCGGCTCAGCCCCGCCACCTCCGACAGCCGGGTCAGCTGTCCGCTGACGAGGTCACCCAACTGTGCAGCGCCTGACAACGTTTCCTCCGCCCCCGCACGTTTTCCCCACCCGAGACGGAAGCGCTTCACCGGACCTCCCGGGGGCCGTCAGGGTGATGGTGGACCAGTCGATGTCGTGTGAAATTTTTGTGAGCCGAGCGCGCCTGAGGGCGAACGAGAAGATACCCGCCCGGTGGGGCGGGTATCTCGTCTGCCGTTGCGTGTAGTTCGAAACAACAGGGGTAGCTGTTCGAATAGCCGCAGGGGGTGCGTGGCCGGACTGGAAGTGAAAGCGCTATGCGCCGGTCGGCTTTAGTGTCGACGGCAGCAGGCTCCACGACACCTCCTTCAGTTTTACGCCAACACGAATTTCGCGCTTTCTCCTACCCGATCACTTGGACGTCCATGCGGTATGAAACCGCGCGAGGTTGTGGCGTGGATCACACCCTCCACCAGGAGAGGAAGGAGCTCCACAAACCTCCCTTTTCCGACTTGCCGGAGGCCCGGCCGCGAGCGTCGACCGTGACGTTGTCCTGCTGCGGCGGCAAATTCGGCTGCTTTTCCGCTCGTATCGGAGTGAAACGGGCGGGCAGGGCGGCGAGCGCGCGGTTGAACGGGCCCGGCCGCCAGGTGAGGCTCTCCTCGGGCACCGCCAGCTCGATGTCCGGCAGCTGCTTGAGCAGGTTCTCGATGGCCGTCATGGTGATGAGCTGCGCGGGGTCCTTGGCCGGGCACGCGTGCGGACCCGCGCTCCAGGCCAGGTGCGCCCGCTTGCTGCGCATCTGGCGGGACGCGGCGAGCGCCGGATCCGTGTTCGCCGCCGCGAAGCTGACCAGCATGAGGTCGCCGGCCCTCAGCTGCGCCCCGGCGAATTCCATGTCTGCCACCGGGAAATGCGGGGCGTAGTTCGACATCGGCGGGCTGTTCCACAGCGCGGCGTCGATGGCGTCCTCGAGCAGCAGGCCGCCTCCGGAATACCGGTCGTCCGACAGCAGGATATGGAACGCGTTGCCGATGAGGTTCCGCGTCGGCTCGGCCCCGGAGCCGAGCAGCAGCACGAGCTGATGCGCCATCTCCTCGTCGGTCAGCTGAGCCTGATGCTGCATCAGCCAGGAGGTGACGTCCTCCCCGGGCTTGGCGCGCTTGAGCGCGACCAGTTCGGCGACGCTCTGGCCGAGCACCTCGTTGGCCTTTTCGGCATTGATACCGTCGAACATTCCGGAAATTCCGAAGATGACGCGGTCGCCGATTTCCGCCGGGCAGCCGAACAGCTCATTGAACACGAAGAGCGGCAGCAGCTTGGCGTAGTCGTTGAGCAGATCGACCGAGCCGCGCGAGCTGAACTGGTCGATGAGGTAGCTGGAGACGCGCTCGACGTTGCGGCTCAGCTGGTGCGAATCGATCCGGGCGAGGGTGTCGGTCACCGCGTGGCGCAACCGCATGTGCTCCGCCCCGTCGGTGAACATGGCGTTCGGCCGGGGGGCCAGCAGGGGCAGCACCGGGCTGTCGGGGCTGATCCTGCCCTCGTTCAGGTCACGCCAGCGGCGCGAGTCCTTCCGGAAGGTGTCCGGGTTCTGCAGCAGTTGGAGCGCCGCGGAGTAGTCCGTGACGAGGGTGGCGTCCACACCGGGGGCCAGCTCCACGGGCGCGGTCGGCCCGAAGTGGCGCATATAGGTGTAGTACGCCTGGGGATCGGCCGCGAACTCCGGGCCGTACATCGGCACACGCCTGCCGCTGTTGTGGGCGGGGCAGCCGGGAGGTGGCTCCGGGAAGGCCGACTGGTTGTTCATTCTTGCTCCTAGCGGGCACGTTCCTGTAGATAGCGCACGAGAGTGATCAGTGCGTTGGCCGATGACTTCGTGTCGCGTGCGTCACAGGTGACGACCGGGGTCTCCGGCAGCAGGTCGAGAGCCTCACGCAGCTCGTCCTCCGAGCGGATCGGCGTGCCGTCGAAGTGGTTGACGGAAATCGCGTAGGGGAGTCCGTACTGCTCGACCAGGTCGATGACGTCGAAGGACTCCTTGAGGCGCTCGGGGTCGACCAGCACCAGCGCCCCGAGGGCGCCGCGGGTCATGTCCTCCCAGACCTGCACGAAGCGCTGCTGCCCGGGGGTGCCGAACAGATACAGGACGAGCCGGTCGCTGAGGGTGAGCCGGCCGAAGTCCATGGCCACGGTGGTCGTGGTCTTGCCCTGGACCCCGCGCAGGTCGTCGACGTGGGCCGCCGCCTGCGTCATCGTTTCCTCGGTGCGGAGCGGGGGTATCTCGGACATGGTGCCGATGAAGGTCGTCTTGCCCACGGCGAAATGCCCCACCACCAGGATCTTGGCGGCTATCTGCACATCGTTGCGCAGATAGACGTCCTCATCCGAAGCGGGCCTGGAGACCATCCAGCACCTCCTGAAGGACCGATACGTCCACGAGTTGGGCGGGGGGCGCCGGGGCGCGCGTGACGAGATAGCCGTCCGCGGAGAGGTCCGACAGCAGCACCTTCACGATGCCGATCGGAAGTCCCAGGTGTCCCGCGATTTCGGCGACCGAGAGGTACCCCCCGCCACACAGGTCCAGAAGGCGGCGTTTCTCCGGGTCGAAATGGCTTGGCGGCCGCTTTTCGGAGGCGGTGACCAGAGTGATGAGATTGAACTGGTCATTGTCCGGCAACCCGCGACCATTGGTGATGACGTACGGTCGCACTAAGGGCGCGGCCTCTGGCTCTTGCTCACCCGGTGTAATCATGCCTGAATACTTGTGTTCTCTCGAGGCGGAGTGCTGAGGGCCTTGCCGAGCTGGCCGACAAGTTGCTGCATCCGGAAGGTGATGTCCGCCATGTCGACGTCGGGGGCGGACGAGACGGCCAGGTAGGCGCCCTCGCCGGCGGAGATGAGGAAGACCCAGCCGCCGTCGAACTCCACCAGCGTCTGGCGCCAGGCCATCCGGGGGTCGCCGCAGAAGCTGGACATCGTGCGGCTCAGCGACTGGATGCCGCTCATCGCCGCGGCGATCGAGTCCGCCTCGTCCTTCTGGACCTTGCTGGAGCGGGCCATCAGCAGACCGTCGGCGGAGACCAGGAGTGCGTGACGGGCGCCCGGTACCTCCAGGGCGCTCTCAAGCATCCATGACAGATCGTTGTTCACGAAAGATCGTGCCCTTCCCTGCTCGGGTTTGCGGAGCGGCCTGACTGAGTGCCGCGCTGGAAGGCGCCCATGATCGAGGCGGTTTCCTCACTCGACCGGGCCGGGGCGGGCGTGAAGTCCGCGGTGGGCACGATGGAGATCGAGCCCTTGCGCCGGCGTTTGGGCAGTCCCCCGGGGGTGGAGGCATCGGTGGGAGCCTCCTCGCGGTGGGCCCGGGCGGCGGGCGAGGCGACCGCCGGCGGCTCCTCCGGCTCGGGCATGTTGGTCAGAAGGTCCTCGGGCAGAAGTACCACCGCGCGCACACCACCGTAGGGAGAGGCCGAATCCACGGAGACAGTGAAGCCATAGCGGGCGGCGAGCACACCGATGACCGCGAAACCGAACTGCGGGGGGTTTCCGAGGCCCGTGACGCCCGACGCGCGATTGGAAGACAGGAGCTGGTCGGCCCTGTTCTTCTCTTCCTCGTTCATACCGACACCGGCGTCATCGATGATGATGCAGACGCCCTTGGGCACGGTGCGGATGGTGATGTCGATCGGCGAATCCGGCGCCGAGTAGCTGGTGGCGTTGTCCAGCAGCTCGGCCAGCGCCAGCGCGACCGGCTCCACCGCGCGGCTGACCACCGCGAAGTTGGACTGGGAGCGGATCTCGACGCGGGTGTAGTGACGGATGCGCCCCTTGGCGCTGCGGACCACGTCGTACACCGAGGCGACGGAGCGCTGGCGGCCCAGCCAGCCGTCGCAGAGCACGGCGATGGACTGGGCACGCCGACCGAACTGCGAGTTCATGTGGTCGATCTCGAGGAGGTCTTGGAGCATGTGGTGCTCCCCGTACTTCTCCTGCGTCTTGGAGATCGCCAGCTGCTGCTCGTTGGCGAGACCCTGCAGCGTCCGCATGGCGGACTTCAGCGCGCTCTTGGTGGCCTCTTCCGCGCGGTCATGGGCTTCCTGTACCGCCGCCGAATAGCTGCTCTCGAGCTCGGAGTAGCGGTTCTGCAGCTCGGTCTTCTCGTTGAGGAGTTTTGTACGTGCCTTTCTCCCGCGAAATATGGCGGTTGCGGCGAGAGGCGTACCAACGATCAGAGCCCAGAGCGCTGGATCCTGTATGTAATGCGTCATGAGACTCTCTTTAAGCGACTAGACCGCCAGGGACTGAAAGGGTTTCGTACGGTGCGTTCCGGATTGTCATCGGGGCGGCGGCGAGTCAGCGCCCGGACGGCGCCCGCTCGGTCCGAGGGCATCGCACTCGTCTCCACGGCGCCAGCGCGGGGGCGTCGGTCTGCCGGATCGGCTCCAGATGCCCGACTGGCGGCATAATGCTCCTCAGAGTGATGACCCTTTTCGGCTTTTTGCCGGATCGCCGCGTGTCTACGCGCCCATGGCTCGCCTGGCAAGCGCGGTGATCGTATCACCAGGGTCAGGGGCCCCCGTGCATGTGCCTGTGTCCCATTCGGGGGCCTGACGCCGATTCAGCCACATGTTCTCTCCCGCCTGTTCGGCGGCACGGACGAGTGCGGCAGCGCATCGCGGGGGCGTGCGCGGCCGGGCCCCGTGCGCTCCCGCGGTGGCGGTCTGATATCGGTCAATTACTCGGTGCTGAGCACGCGTGACCCGGTATTCGCACACACATGTGAAATCGGCCCGGTTTTTATGCGCTTTTTTCCAGGGAATCCCGGAGGAATACGGGCGGACGGACTGTCCCGCTTCGGCCGGTATCGTCGGGGGGTGTCAGACCAGCCCCGCCCCGCCTGCTCGCCCACGCTTTTCAGCTGGGAGTTCGCCGCCGATCCGTATCCCGCGTACGCCTGGCTGCGGGAGCACGAACCCGTCCACCGCACGACGTTGCCCAGCGGTGTCGAGGCCTGGCTGGTGACCCGGTACGCGGATGCCCGGGCCGCGCTCGCCGACCCCCGGCTGTCGAAGAATCCGGCCCACCACAGCGAGGCCGCGCACGCCAAGGGCAAGGTGGGCATCCCGGGCGAGCACAGCGCGGACCTGGTGACGCATCTGCTGAACATCGACCCGCCCGACCACACCCGGCTGCGGCGGCTGGTGTCCAAGGCGTTCACCCCGCGCCGCGTGGCCGCGTTCGCGCCGCGCGTCCAGGAGTTGACCGACCGCCTCATCGACGGCTTCGGCTCCCGGGGGCAGGCCGACCTGATCCACGAGTTCGCCTTTCCGCTGCCCATCTACGCCATCTGCGACCTGCTCGGCGTACCGCGCGAGGACCAGGACGACTTCCGCGACTGGGCCGGGATGATGATCCGTCACGGCGGCGGTCCGCGCGGCGGGGTGGCCCGAGCGGTGAAGCGGATCCGCGCCTATCTCGCCGACCTCATCCACCGCAAGCGCGAGTCGCTGGGGCGGGGGGACGGCGAGCAGTCCGTCGATCTGATCTCCGGGCTGATCCGCGCCAGCGACCACGGCGAGCACCTCACCGAGAACGAGGCCGCCGCGATGGCCTTCATCCTCTTGTTCGCCGGCTTCGAGACCACCGTCAATCTGATCGGCAACGGCGTCTACGCGCTGCTGCGCGACCCGGTCCAGTGCGACCGGCTGCGGCGGGCCCTCAAAGAAGGGGACGAGGGGCTGCTGGCGACCGGCGTCGAGGAACTGCTCCGCTACGACGGTCCGGTGGAGATCGCCACCTGGCGGTTCGCCACCGAACCCGTGGTGATCGGCGGGCAGCGCGTCGCCGTGGGCGACCCGGTGCTGGTGGTGCTGGCCGCGGCCGACCGCGACCCCGAGCGCTTCGAGGCGCCCGATGTGCTCGACCTCTCCCGCGCCGACAACCAGCACCTCGGCTACGGCCACGGCATCCATTACTGTCTGGGCGCGCCGCTGGCCCGCCTCGAGGCCCGGACCGCCCTCGGCACCCTGCTGCGGCGCCTGCCGGATCTGCGGCTCGCGGTGGAGCCGCAGGAGGTGCGCCGGCGCGGCGGCCTGATCATGCGCGGGCTGCGTGAGCTGCCCGTGACCTGGGATCCGAGCACCGCGACGGGCGGCGGGACGGGGTCCTGACAACGCCCGGAAATCGGGACGGAAGTGACATGACCTCAGGCGTGTGACCGCCGCGTGACCTGGGATACATCTGCTTGTGATGATCGTGTGACGTCGCTATGTTCGACCGACGACTCAGTCGCCACACGAGAGGCAAACGCATGCGCTCCGGGAACGGTCGACACCGCCGCCCCCGTCAGGCTCCGGCAATCGTGGTCGCGGCGGGGGTGACCGGCGCCGGCATCGCCATGCCGCTCTTCGGCGCCGTCGGCGCCCAGGCCGCGGAGGTCCAGACGTGGGACCGCGTGGCCGAGTGCGAGAGCGGCGGGATGTGGAGCGCCAACGAAGGCAACGGCTTCTACGGCGGTCTGCAGATCACCTTGGACATGTGGAAGAAGTACGGCGGTCAGCGGTACGCCCCGCGCCCCGACCTCGCCAGCCGCTCCCAGCAGATAGCCGTCGCCCAGGCGATCCTGGCCGACCGCGGCCCCGACGCCTGGCCGAGCTGCGCGCTGAGCGCCGGGCTCGCCGACCTCGGCGACGCGCTCGAGGTGACCCCCGGCTCCACCGGGACGCCCGAGCCGAAGGAGTCGACGGGTACCGACGACCCCACTACGGGCGAATCGTCCGATAGTTCCGGCCGATCCGATAAGGCCGGTACGCCGGACACCTCGGGAGAATCCGATACGTCCGACAAAGCCGGAGCGTCGGATTCTGCCCCGTCCGACGACGAGTCCGACGACGAGTCCGGCGGCTCGTCGGCCGGCACCTCCGGCGGCTCCTCCGCCGGCACCTCCGGCGACTCCTCCGCCGGTTCGGGCGGCACGTCGCACCAGACGCCGCCCCCGGACCGCGACGCGCCGGGCGCGGACGAGGACTCCTCCTCCGCCCCCACCGGTCGCCACCGCGGCGCGCCCGACGCCCGGGAGGGGCAGTCCGGGGACGCGGCGGACCAGGCGCGGCCCTCCGGGCGCCATGCCTCACGCGACGACGCGGACCGCGCGAAGACCCCGCTGCAGCCCCTCGGCCGCGCGGACTACACGGTCCGGACCGGTGACAACCTGTCAGGCATCGCGGACGAACAGAAGGTGGACGGAGGGTGGCCCGAGCTGTATGAGGCCAACGACTCCGTCATCGGGGCCGACCCCGATCTCATTCACCCTGGTCAGCGCCTCGATCTCAGCGTCAGATAGCGGCAGTTCGGGGTGAATTGCCCGATCTGGCGGCGGTGAGACATACATCTCGTCACATCGCCCGGGGTGCGCCGCCTGTCCGATCTTTCCGCACCCGGCCTCACCTGCGTGGATGTGGGCCGACTGGGTGCGGAAGAGGCCGTCTTCGCTGGGATGTCGGGGTTTGAACCTCGCCGGAAGGTGTGTTTAACGTCTTTTCGCTCGCCACCGCGGGCACCGTCGATCGTCACGCCGAGTCCTGCCGGCGGTCGGGGGGAAACAGACGCGTTTGCGCCGAAGGCAGGAGCGGGGGACCCAAGGTAGGTGCCGCGGTGGCCCGGGGACGGGCCGGTGCGGCTAGGGGTGAAGCCGGGTGCGGGGAACCGCGCACGGCCGGGCAACTCACGCCCGAACCCGACAGCTCACCTCGTAGGCGTCGGTGAGGAACGAACATGCGTAACGACAAGGGTAAGCACCGCCGTCCCTCCAAGGTCACCCGCATCGCCGCGCTCGCCGGCGTCGCCGGTGCGGCCGTCGCCGCGCCGATCCTGGGTGCCACCTCCGCCTCCGCCGCGACCACCGCCCAGTGGGACGCGGTCGCGCAGTGCGAGTCCGGCGGCAATTGGTCGATCAACACCGGCAACGGCTTCTACGGCGGCCTCCAGTTCACCAACTCCACCTGGGCCGCCTACGGCGGCACGGCGTTCGCGCCCCGCGCCGACCTGGCCTCCAAGGCCCAGCAGATCCAGATAGCCGAGAAGGTCCTGGCCGGGCAGGGCAAGGGCGCCTGGCCGGTCTGCGGCAAGGGGCTGACCACCGGCGGCACCCCGGCCACCTCTACCACCACGCAGCCCGCGAAGCCGGCCCAGCCCGCCAAGCCGGCCCAGCCCGCCAAGCCCGCCGAGCAGGCCGCGCCGAAGGCGCAGCCCCGCGGCGAGGACGCCCACGCCGGGCGCGGGCAGGCCCGTCACGAGATCAAGAAGGGCGACGGCGAGTACAAGGTGGAGTCCGGCGACACCCTCTCCAAGATCGCCAAGGCGCACCACGTCAAGGGCGGCTGGAAGAAGCTCTTCGAGCTGAACAAGGACGTCGTCGAGGACGCCAACCTCATCTACCCGGGCCAGCGGCTGCACCTCGGCTGACCCTCCCCGCCGGGCATCCGTCGGCCCGGCACCCCCCGATACGGCCCCGGCCGGGCGCGCCGCCCCCCCCACCAGGCGCGCCCCGCCGGGGCTTCACACGTTCGGCCAGCGAGTTCCCTGAAAATACTCACATTCGCCCCGCTATCTGGCTTTTTATGCAATGTCCCGTCTCGGGGGACGGGCGAACGTCGGGCGGGGCCCCCGGGCCCGTTAGGCTCGTGCTGCAGAACCACAGACCCATACGAAGGAGATCCTCGTGCCGTCCATCGACGTCGTCGTAGCTCGCGAGATCCTCGACTCGCGAGGCAACCCCACGGTCGAGGTCGAGGTCGGCCTCGACGACGGCAGCACCGGCCGTGCCGCCGTGCCCTCCGGGGCCTCCACCGGCGCCTTCGAGGCCCTCGAGCTCCGCGACGGCGACAAGAACCGTTACGGGGGCAAGGGCGTCGAGAAGGCCGTCCTCGCCGTCATCGAGCAGATCGGCCCGGAGCTGGTCGGCTATGACGCCACCGAGCAGCGCCTGATCGACCAGGCGATGTTCGACCTGGACGCCACCCCGGACAAGTCCTCGCTCGGCGCCAACGCCATCCTCGGTGTCTCGCTCGCCGTGGCGCACGCCGCGTCCGAGGCCTCCGACCTGCCGCTCTTCCGGTACCTGGGCGGCCCCAACGCCCATCTGCTGCCGGTGCCGATGATGAACATCCTCAACGGCGGCTCGCACGCCGACTCCAACGTGGACATCCAGGAGTTCATGATCGCGCCGATCGGCGCCGAGTCCTTCTCGGAGGCGCTGCGCTGGGGCGCCGAGGTCTACCACACCCTGAAGTCCGTGCTGAAGGAGCGGGGCCTGTCCACCGGCCTCGGCGACGAGGGCGGCTTCGCCCCGAACCTGAACTCCAACCGCGACGCCCTGGACCTGATCGTCGAGGCGATCAAGAAGGCCGGCTACCAGCCGGGCCAGGACATCGCGCTGGCGCTCGACGTCGCCGCCTCCGAGTTCTACAAGGACGGCTCGTACACGTTCGAGGGCCAGACCCGCAGCGCCGCCGAGATGACCGCGTACTACGCCGAGCTGGTCGACGCGTACCCGCTGGTGTCCATCGAGGACCCGCTGAACGAGGAGGACTGGGACGGCTGGAAGACGATCACCGACCAGCTCGGTGACAAGGTCCAGCTGGTCGGCGACGACCTGTTCGTCACCAACCCGGAGCGGCTGGCCCGCGGCATCGAGAGCGGCACCGCCAACGCGCTGCTGGTCAAGGTCAACCAGATCGGCTCGCTGACCGAGACCCTGGACGCGGTCGAGCTCGCCCAGCGCAACGGCTTCAAGTGCATGATGTCGCACCGCTCCGGCGAGACCGAGGACGTCACCATCGCCGACCTGGCCGTCGCCACCAACTGCGGCCAGATCAAGACCGGCGCCCCGGCCCGCTCCGAGCGCGTGGCCAAGTACAACCAGCTGCTGCGCATCGAGGAGATCCTCGACGACGCGGCGGTGTACGCGGGCCGCTCCGCCTTCCCGCGCTTCAAGGGCGCGGTCGCCAAGGGCTGAACCGCCACCGAGCCTGACAGCCACGCCTGACGCACGTCCCCGGCCCCGGTCCCGTACCGTGGCCGGGGACGGCGTACGCAGCGAAGTCACGACCGGGGAGGCGACGTGCCGGCGGATCGGGATCGGTTCTCCACCGCGACCAGGCTCAGGGCGCTGGGCGAGCACGCCGCCGCCCGCGTCTACCGCGCCCGCGTGCGGCGCCGCCGCAACCGGCTCACCGGCCGGGCCGCGCTGCTCGCGCTGGTCGTCTGCTCGCTGGTGGTGGCCCTCGCCTACCCCATGCGGCAGTACATCTCGCAGCGCTCGGACATCTCCGACCAGCGGCGCCAGGCGCAGAAGGAGCGCGAGGACGTCAAGAAGCTGCGCGAGGAGAAGGCCCGGCTCCAGGACCCCGCCTACATCGAGCAGCAGGCCCGCGAGCGGCTGCACTTCACGCGGCCGGGGGAGACCGGCTACAGCGTGGTCGACGGCGGCGGCGAGGCCGAGCGCTCCTCCGACCAGGGCGCGGCCGGCCGTCCCTGGTACAGCAACCTGTGGGACAGCGTCGACGCCGCGGACGCCGCGGACGGCGGGGCCCGCGCGAAGCGCTGACCGAAGCAACCGGCCGCCCGGGGCGGCCGACCGAACCGATCGAAGAGAACTTCCCACCGATGGATACGCCCCCTCCGCAGACGGAGCCCACCGCGCCCACCGACGCGGACATCGCCGCCGTCAAGGAGCAGCTGAACCGCCTGCCGCGTGGTCTGCGCGCCGTCGCGCACCGCTGCCCCTGCGGCAACCCGGACGTCGTCGAGACCGCCCCGCGGCTCGAGGACGGCTCGCCCTTCCCGACCCTCTACTACCTGACCTGCCCGCGCGCCGCCTCCGCGATCGGCACGCTGGAGGCCGAGGGCGTGATGAAGGAGATGACGGCCCGGCTGGCCACCGACCCCGAGCTGGCCGACGCCTACCGGGCGGCCCACGAGGACTACCTCGCGCGCCGCGACGCTATCGAGGTGCTGGAGGGGTTCCCCAGCGCGGGCGGGATGCCGGACCGGGTCAAGTGCCTGCACGTCCTCGTCGCCCACTCCCTCGCCGCGGGCCCCGGGGTCAACCCGCTCGGCGACGAGGCCCTCGCCATGCTGCCGAAGTGGTGGGCGAAGGGGCCGTGCGCGACCCCGTGCGGCGGCCGGGCGGCGGGCGACCGGGAGAGCGCGGGGGAGGGCGCATGAGCCGCGTCGCGGCCGTGGACTGCGGCACCAACTCGATCCGGCTGCTGGTGGCCGACGCCGACCCGGCGACCGGCCGGATCGGCGAGCTCGACCGCCGGATGCGCATCGTCCGGCTCGGCCAGGGCGTGGACCGCACCGGGCGGCTGGCCCCCGAGGCCCTGGAGCGCACCTTCGCGGCCTGCCGGGAGTACGCGGAGGTGATCGGCGGGCTCGGCGTCGAGCGGGTCCGCTTCGTCGCCACCTCCGCCTCCCGCGACGCGGAGAACCGCGAGGAGTTCGCGCGCGGGGTCGTGGGGATCCTGGGCGTGGAGCCCGAGGTGATCAGCGGCGACCAGGAGGCGGAGTTCTCCTTCACGGGCGCCACCAAGGAGCTGACCGACCGCCAGGGCCTGGCCCGGCCCTACCTGGTGGTGGACATCGGCGGCGGCTCGACCGAGTTCGTGGTCGGCGACGGCCGGGTGCGCGCCGCGCGCAGCGTGGACATCGGCTGTGTGCGGATGACCGAGCGCCATCTGGTCGTGGACGGGCGGATCAGCGACCCGCCGGCGCCCGGTCAGATCGCCGCCATACGGGCCGACATCGAGCGGGCCCTGGACCTCGTCGAGGAGACCGTGCCGATCCGTGAGGCGGGTAGCCTGGTCGGGCTGGCGGGATCGGTCACCACCGTCGCCGGCATCGCGCTGGGGCTGCCGGAGTACGACTCCGCCGCCATCCACCACGCGCGCGTCCCGCTGGAGCAGGTCCGTGCGATCACGGACAAGCTGATCGGCTCCACGCACGCCGAGCGGGCGGCGATCCCCGTGATGCACGAGGGCCGGGTGGACGTGATCGCCTCGGGGGCGCTCGTCCTGCTGACGATCATGGAGCGGATCGGGGCCCGGGAGGTCGTGGTGAGCGAGCACGACATCCTCGACGGCATCGCCTGGAGCATCGCCTGACGGGGTTGCGCAGGGCCGCCGGAACGGGGTGTGGACCCGGTGTGAGGGGTCCGTGGAGACCCCCGCGGCAAAAAGTTCGTGAAAAGCTTCACATGAAAAAATTGCCTGGTGGCCGAAGGGTGTGACCCCTGACCCCCGTACGCGGGCGCTTTCGGGGGGCGCACCCGCCCGGCGGCCCCGCCGGCGCCCGTTCCCGGCGCCGGCCGGCGATGCGCCCGGCCCCGGTGGTCTACTTCCGCGTTCAACCGCAAGCGCAGATCAGCGGGGCTGTCAACGCGCGGGGCGACCCGCTGGTTCCCTACCGCGGGTATGGGATGTGTCACGGGGGCGGCGGAGTGTAGCAGACCCTCCCCCAAAGCTTGTGAAGGGGCTCACGAGGCACCCCCCTGAGGGTGCTGGATACTCGAATCATGAGCACCACGGAGCGTCCCAGGATCCTCGTTGTAGGCGGTGGGTACGTAGGCCTGTACGCGGCACGCCGCATCCTGAAGAAGATGCGGTACGGCGAGGCGACCGTCACGGTCGTCGACCCCCGGTCGTACATGACGTACCAGCCCTTCCTCCCAGAAGCTGCGGCCGGCAGCATCTCCCCGCGCCACGTCGTGGTCCCGCTGCGGCGCGTGCTCCCCAAGGCGGAGGTCCTCACCGGCCGTGTGACGACCATCGACCAGGACCGCAAGGTCGCCACCGTCCAGCCGCTCGTCGGCGAGGCGTACGAGCTGCCCTTCGACTACCTGGTCATCGCTCTCGGCGCCGTCTCCCGCACCTTCCCGATCCCCGGCCTCGCCGAGAACGGCATCGGCATGAAGGGCATCGAGGAGGCCATCGGCCTGCGCAACCACGTCCTCGAGCAGCTCGACAAGGCCGACTCCACGACCGACGAGGAGATCCGCCGCAAGGCCCTCACCTTCGTCTTCGTCGGCGGTGGCTTCGCGGGCGCGGAGACCATCGGCGAGGTCGAGGACATGGCGCGCGACGCCGCCAAGTACTACCCGAACGTGAAGCGCGAGGACATGCGCTTCATCCTCGTCGACGCCGCCGACAAGATCCTCCCCGAGGTCGGCCCGAAGCTCGGCCAGTGGGGCCTGGAGCACCTCCAGAAGCGCGGGGTCGAGGTCTACCTCGGCACCTCCATGGACTCCTGCGTCGACGGCCACGTCGTGTTGAAGAACGGCCTGGAGGTCGACTCCAACACGATCGTGTGGACCGCCGGCGTCAAGCCGAACCCGGCGCTCGCCCGCTTCGGTCTGCCGCTCGGCCCCCGCGGCCACGTGGACACCGCCGCGACGCTGCAGGTCCAGGGCACCGACTACATCTGGGCCGCCGGCGACAACGCCCAGGTCCCCGACCTCGCCGTGGGCGAGGGCGCCTGGTGCCCGCCGAACGCCCAGCACGCGCTGCGCCAGGCCAAGGTGCTCGGCGACAACGTGATCTCGGGCATGCGGGGCTTCCCGCAGCGCGAGTACAAGCACGCCAACAAGGGCGCGGTCGCGGGGCTCGGTCTGCACAAGGGCGTCGCGATGATCGTCTTCGGCAAGACCAAGATCAAGCTCAAGGGCCGGCTGGCCTGGTACATGCACCGCGGCTACCACGGCATGGCCATGCCGACCTTCAACCGCAAGATCCGCGTCTTCGCCGACTGGACGCTGGGCATGTTCCTCAAGCGCGAGGTCGTCTCCCTCGGCGCCATCGAGAACCCCCGCGAGGAGTTCTACGAGGCCGCCGCCCCGGTCTCCGCGGCCGCGGCCAAGAAGGCGGAGAACACCGCCGAGAAGGCCAAGGCCAGCTAACTCACGGATCGGCCCCTGGGCCCGGTCCCGTACACCTCCGATGCCGAAGGGCGTCCGCCATCCGTGGGGCGGGCGCCCTCCGCGTTTTCCCGGGCCTGCGCGCGAGCGGATGGTCTTTGCCGATTCCAGACGTGTCGGCGGGACTGTACGGCGGGCCGCGTGGTGTTTACGTGGTGAGTGAATCTTCCTGACTCACCATCACGGAGGTGTGTGACATGGCCGACGCCGCCCAGCGGCTCGCCGCACTGGCCGAGGAGGTGCTGGGAGCCCCGCTCCCCATCCGGATCCGCGCCTGGGACCACAGCGAGACGGGCCCGCCGCACACCCCCGTCCTGGTCGTACGGCGCCGCAGGGCGCTGCGCCGGCTGCTGTGGAAGCCGGGCGAGCTGGGCCTGGCCCGCGCCTGGGTGGCCGGCGACCTCGACGTCGAGGGCGACCTCTACGACGCCCTGGACCGGCTGGCCGGGCTGCTGTGGGAGCGCGGCGAGGCCTCGGCATCGCGTCGGTCGAAGGCCGTCGCCGCCCTCAAGGCGCTGCGCGACCCCGCGCTGCGCTCCGCCGTCCGCACCCTGGCCGGCCTCGCCGGGCCCGGGCTGCCGCCGGCCCCGCCCCGGGAGGAGGCGCGCCGCGCGCCGCGCGGGCCGCTGCACACGCTGCGCCGCGACAAGGAGGCCATCAGCCACCACTACGACGTCGGCAACGACTTCTACGAGCTGGTCCTCGGCCCCTCCATGGTCTACTCCTGCGCCTACTGGGAGGGCACCGAGGCCGACGGCGCCACGCTCGAGGACGCCCAGCGCGCCAAGCTCGACCTCGTCTGCCGCAAGCTGGCGCTCCGCCCCGGCCAGCGGCTGCTGGACGTGGGCTGCGGCTGGGGCTCCATGGTGCTGCACGCGGCGCGCGAGTACGGCGTGCGGGCCGTCGGCATCACCCTCTCGCAGGAGCAGGCCGCCTACGCCCGCAAGCGCGTCGCCGACGCCGGGCTCACCGACCGGGTCGAGATCCGGGTCCAGGACTACCGCGAGATCGCCGACGGCCCCTACGACGCGATCTCCTCGATCGGCATGGCCGAGCACGTCGGCTCCGCGCGCTACGCCGAGTACGCCGCCGACCTGTACGCCCTCCTCAAGCCCGGCGGCCGGCTGCTGAACCACCAGATCGCCCGGCGCCCGGAGCCGGACGAGGAGGCGTACCACGTCGACGAGTTCATCGACCGCTACGTCTTCCCCGACGGGGAGCTCGCCCCGGTCGGACGGACCGTCACCCAGCTGGAGGAGGCGGGCTTCGAGGTGCGCGACGTGGAGGCCATCCGCGAGCACTACGCCCTCACGCTGCGCCGCTGGGTCGCCAACCTGGAGGCCCACTGGAAGCAGGCCGTACGGCTCACCTCGCCGGGGCGGGCCCGGGTGTGGCGGCTGTACATGGCGGCCTCGGCCCTGTCCTTCGAGCGCAACCGGATCGGGGTGAACCAGGTCCTGGCGGTCCGTACCCCGGAGGGCGGGGCGTCCGGCATGCCGCTGCGCGCCCGCGACTGGCGGGGCTGACAGGCGCGAGCGGCGGGGCTGACAGACGCGAGCGCCGGACGGGCTGGGCCCGTCCGGCGCTCGTGGGTTCGGTGCGGGGGAGCCGCCCTACTCGGCCTTGATGGCCGCCAGCATGTTGAGCTTGGCCGCCCGCCGGGCCGGCCACAGCGCGGCCAGGACGCCGACCAGCGCGGCCAGCACCAGGAAGACGGCCATCCGGCCCCACGGCAGGACCAGCTCGTAGGTGGGCAGACCGGAGGAGATCAGCTCACCGGCGGCCCAGCCGAAGAAGAGGCCGAGGCCGATCCCGAGCACCCCGCCGAAGAGCGAGATCACCAGCGACTCCAGGCGCACCATGCGCTTGATGCCGCGCCGGTCCAGACCGATGGCCCGCAACATGCCGATCTCCTGGGACCGTTCGAACACCGACATCGCGAGGGTGTTGATGACGCCCAGCACCGCGACGATGACGGCCATGGCCAGCAGCCCGTACAGCATGTTCAGCATCAGGGTGAAGAACTGGGCGATGCCGTCGGAGATGTCCTCCTTGTCCTGCACCTGGATGGCGGGGTTGTCGCCGAGCGCCTTCTCGATGGCGTCCTTGGTGGCGGCCGAGGCCCCGTCCTTGGTCTTCAGCATGACCTGCATGTCGGTCACGGTGCGCATGTGCGGGCTGAGGGTGGCGTTGTCGAGCATGATGCCGCGGATCATCTCGTTGCCCTCGTAGACCCCCACCACGGACAGCTTGCCCCGGCGGCCGTCCTCGTAGGTCACCGTGAAGGCGGACCCGCGCTTCCAGCCGTAGTGGTCGGCGGTCTTGTCGTCGACCACGACCCTGTCGCCGCCGAGTCCGGCGAAGGAGCCCTCCGTGAAGTCGACCCCGACCAGGTCGCGGACGGTCTTCCCGTTGACGCCCGTCAGGTATTCGGTGTCGCCCTCGATACGGGACGCGGAGTTGCGCAGCGGGCTGAGCGCGGTCACCTGCTCCAGGTCGCCCAGCGTCTTCTCCACGTCCGGGGACAGCGGGCGCATGCCGTCGAAGCCGCCCAGGCTCACCACGTAGTCCGACTTCAGGGCGCTGGTGGCCATGTTGTCGATGCCCTTCTGGACGCTGCCGGCGATCACCGTCATGCCGGTGATCAGCGTCAGCCCGACCATCAGCGCGGAGGCCGTGGCGGCGGTACGGCGCGGATTGCGCACCGCGTTCTGCCGGGCGAGCTTGCCGGAGATCCCGAAGGCGCGCAGCACCGGGGCGGCGGCCGCGATGAGCGGCCGGGACAGCAGCGGGGTGAGCACGAACACGCCCACCACCAGGACGGCCGCGCCCAGCCCCATGGGGAGCTTGCCGTCGGAGCCCATCCGGCTCCCGGCCAGCACCCCGGCCGCACCCGCCCCGGCGAGCACCGCGCCGATGGTGTTGCGCACCACCAGGCCGCGGGTGGTCGGCGCGGCGTGCACGCTGTTCATCGCGGCGACCGGCGGGATCTTCGCGGCGCGGCGGCCGGGCAGCCAGGCGGCGAGCACCGTCACCACGACGCCGACCAGCAGCGAGACGGCGATGGCGGTCGGGGAGACGATCAGCGGGCCGTCCGGGACGGTGGCCCCGGTGGAGTTGAGCAGCGAGCGCAGCCCGGCGCCGATGCCGATGCCGGCCGCGAGGCCCGTGACGGCCGCGACCGCGCCGACGGCGGTGGCCTCGATCAGCACCGAGCGCGTCACCTGGCGGCGGGAGGCGCCGACCGCGCGCATCAGCGCCAGCTCGCGGGTGCGCTGGGCGACCAGCATGGTGAAGGTGTTGGCGATGATGAAGACGCCGACGAACAGCGAGATCCCGGCGAAGACCAGCATGCCGGTCTGCATGCCGCTCATCTGCTGCTTGATCAGGTCCGCCTGGTCGTCGGCGAGCTGCTGGCCGGTGGTGGCCTCGGCGTCCTTCGGCAGGATCTTGTCGACGCCCGCCTTGAGGGCGGCCTGCGAGGTGCCCGCGGCGGCCTTCACATCGATCTCGTCGAATTCACCCGGCTTGGCGAACAGCCGCTGCGCGGTGGGCGTGTCGAACAGCACCAGGCTGCCGCCCGCCGCGACGTTGCCGTCATCGGTGGAGAAGACGCCGACGACCTTCTCCCGGCGCACCGGGCCGTCCACGGACAGCCGGACGGAGTCGCCCACCTTGTAGTGGCCGCGGTCGGCGGTCTTCGAGTCGAGCGCGACCTCGCCCGCGGACTTGGGGGCGCGGCCGTCGGTCAGCGTGTAGCGGGGGTCCTTGCCGCCGGCGCCCGGGTAGTAGTTGCCGCCGGCGTTGGCGAAGCCGTTGCCGAGCAGGTCGCCGCTCTTGTCGGCGACGGCGGTGTAGCCGGAGACGATGCCGGTGGCCGAGGCCGCGCCGGGCACCTTGTCGGCCCGGTCGAGCAGGCCCTGGGTCAGCCGGGGCGCGGCGCCCGGGTTTCCCGAGTCGTCGTCGGACTTCTCCGGCTTGATGGCGACGTCGACGCCGGAGAAGCCCTTCTCCGAGCTCTTCTGGTAGGCGCTGGAGATGGTGTCGGTGAAGACCAGGGTGCCGGAGACGAAGGCCACGCCGAGCAGGACGGCGAGCACGGTCATCATCAGCCGGGCCTTGTGCGCGAGGACGTTGCGCAAGGCGGTACGGAGCATGGGTGTGTCCAAGTGAGGGATGGCGGCGGTGGGGCTTGGAGCGTGAAGACGGCGGATCCGGCGCGCGGCCCGGCCGGCGGCCCGCAGGGCCCGGTCCGGCGGCGCGCATGGCTCAGCTCGTACGGCCCTTGGCGTCGAAACGCTTCATGCGGTCCAGCACCGCCTCGGCGGTCGGGTCGCGCAGCTCGTCGACGATCCGGCCGTCGGCGAGGAAGACCACCCGATCGGCGTAGGACGCGGCGACCGGGTCATGGGTGACCATGACCACGGTCTGGCCCAGTTCGCGCACCGAGTTGCGCAGAAAGCCCAGGACCTCGGCGCCGGAGCGGGAGTCCAGGTTGCCGGTCGGCTCGTCGGCGAAGATGATCTCGGGCTTGCCGGCCAGGGCGCGGGCCACCGCGACGCGCTGCTGCTGGCCGCCGGAGAGCTGGGCGGGGCGGTGCTTGAGTCGCCCGGACAGCCCCACCGTGTCCACCACCTGGTCCAGCCAGGCCTGGTCCGGCTTGCGGCCGGCGATGTCCATGGGCAGCGTGATGTTCTCCAGCGCGTTCAGGGTGGGCAGCAGGTTGAACGCCTGGAAGATGAACCCGATCTTGTCGCGGCGCAGTTGGGTGAGCTTCTTGTCCTTGAGCGAGGTCAGCTCGACGTCGCCGATGCGGGCCGAGCCGCCGGAGACCGTGTCAAGACCCGCCATGCAGTGCATGAGCGTCGACTTGCCGGAGCCGGACGGGCCCATGATGGCGGTGAACTCGGCCTGCCGGAACTCGACGGAGACGCCGTCGAGGGCGACGACCTGGGTCTCGCCCTCTCCGTAGACCTTGGTGAGGTCCGTGGCGCGCGCCGCGGCGGTGGCGCGGGGGGCGGCCTGGACTCCGGAGGGGGTCGTGGTCACGGTGGAGGCTCCTGTCGCTGCTGTGGGGGACATCGTGGCGTCCTCCCATGTTCACAGCCCCGTGGGGCCCTGGTATCACCCCGCGCTCCGGTTTCCGTACGGGACTCGGGACGTACGCGGCGGGGCCCGGGTCCTCCTTGGGTAGGAGAGGACCCCCGTCCGGGGGCGTCGAGATTGCGTCAATCCCCCGCCCGGGGCGTGGTGTGGCATATGGCCAGGTCCGGTGGACGCCGGTGTGTACGGCTGCCCCGACCCGATGCTGATGAACCCTCAGTTGCCAATAAAATAAGACAACCTCGGTTCGTCGATCCGCTGTTCGGGGGCATGCCCCCGGATAGGCTCGTGGTTGCTCTCCTATGGGGAGGGACGTACGCGCTCGTACGGCCCAGGGAGCCGCTGCCCGGATGGTGGAATGCAGACACGGCGAGCTTAAACCTCGCTGCCCCTCGCGGGCGTACCGGTTCAAGTCCGGTTCCGGGCACACCCAGACCCGGCCGCCGCACGCTGCGTGCGCGCCCGGTCGCCCAACGTCTACCGCGCGGGGCCCTCGTGGGCCTCGCGCCGCTCACGCGTGCATGGAAATATCCTCCCTGGGCACTAGGGTGCTTTCTTTGCTTACCCATTACTCTGGAGTCAAGGTCGCGCAGGGCGGCCATGGAGGAGTGAGATGAGGAGCAGCAACCCGGTCTTCTCGCGACGGGGGTTCAGCCGCGACGGCGGCTACGCGGGCTTCGGCGCGGCACCGCAGGCCGGGGGCCCCGCCGCAGCACAGGGCAACCCGTACGCCGGTGGTAATCCTTACGCGCAGCCGCAGGCCCCGACCAACCCGTACGCGGTCGGTGACCAGCAGAATCTGACACCCGACCAGCTGCAGCAGATGTACGGCGCGCCGCCGGCGGGCCCGCTGCAGACCGGCCGGATGACGATGGACGACGTCGTCATGCGCACCGGCATGACGCTGGGCACCGTCATCGTCGCCGCGGCGGCCGCCTGGATCCTGGACCTGCCCGTCGCCGTCGGCTTCGGCGCCGCGCTCGTGGCGATGGTGCTCGGCCTGGTCCAGTCGTTCAAGCGCAAGGCCTCGCCCGCGCTGATCATGAGCTACGCCCTCTTCGAGGGCCTCTTCCTCGGCGTCATCAGCCAGGTGTACAACGAGCGCTGGTCCGGCATCCCGATGCAGGCCGTGCTCGGCACGATGGCCGTCTTCGTCGGCGTCCTCGCCGCGTACAAGACCCGGCTCATCCGGGTGAACGCGCGATTCCAGCGCTTTGTGCTCGGCGCCGCCATCGGCTTCCTGCTGCTGATGTCGGTCAACCTGCTGTTCGCCGCCTTCGGCGGCGGTGACGGCCTCGGCTTCCGCAGCGGCGGCCTCGGCATCGTGTTCGGCATCGTGGGCGTGGTGCTCGGCGCCGCGTTCCTGGCGCTGGACTTCAAGCAGGTCGAGGACGGCGTCCGGTACGGCGCTCCGCGCGAGGAGTCCTGGCTGGCCGCGTTCGGTCTGACCCTGTCCCTGGTGTGGATCTACCTGGAGCTGCTCCGGCTGATCTCCATCTTCAGGGACTGATCCCCGGGGGCCGGGCCCTCGGGCACCGGACCTCCAGGTGATGCGAACCGGTGATACGAAGGGCCCGCGGGGCATGCGCCCCGCGGGCCCTTCGTCTGTTCTGTTGTGGGTGGTGGAGGCTAGGTGAGCTTGCGCGCGGCCCGCCTCAGATCGTGCTCATGAATGATCGCCTTGGCGTGGCCGTACGCGAGCTGATGCTCGCCCCGCAACCAGCTGACCTTCTCCTCGAAGCGGAAGAGAGCGGGCCCTTCGTCTACGGTGCGC
This sequence comes from Streptomyces sparsogenes subsp. cuspidosporus, assembly GCF_039532705.1. Taxonomy (NCBI): domain Bacteria; kingdom Bacillati; phylum Actinomycetota; class Actinomycetes; order Kitasatosporales; family Streptomycetaceae; genus Streptomyces; species Streptomyces sparsogenes. Next base: position 29,189 of record NZ_BAAASD010000046.1, read on the forward strand.
AACCAGTCGGCTACTTCACGGCCGGTGCAGTGGGGGATTCGGGAGAGCAGGTTCCGGTGGGTTTCTTCGGAGAAGGATTGGGACATCGGCGCCTCCGACGCGTCCGTTTTGCCGGACCGGTTTTCATGGCCCGGATTTGGTCCTTCAGCTCACCGTGCCTGACTGTTCGGCCGTTGGCAACAGTCCGGGGGTGGCGCATAGGCTCGCGATGTGAATGACACGACCCCTCTGCTGACCGCCGTGGACCGGCTCGCCGACCGTCTGCGCGCCCTTCCGCAGTCCCGGCTGAGCCGGGGCGTGGCGGCCGAAGGACTGGCGCTGGCAAGGGAATTGTCGGTGCGGGCCCAGCGGATCGAGGAGCCCGGGAGCAGCCCGAGGATCATGCCGGACGCGGGGCTGTTCGCGGTCGCGGACCAGCTCGCGGTGGCCGGGCACGATTTGGCGCATGCGCTGGAGCGCGCGCCGGAGGGCGCCGCGCTCTCCGGCGCGGTGGACCTCGTGGAGGCCACGGCCAGGCGCTGCGGTCTCTGAGGGGCGGCCTCTGAAGGGCGGCCTCTACGGGCTACGGGCTCGGGCTCGGGCTCGGGCTACAGCGAGGCGATGACGCGGTCGGCGAGGACGTACACCTGTTCGTCCCCGCAGCCGAAGGTCAGCGCGTAGGCGCCGTGGACCCCGGAGCTGCCCAGCAGCAGCACCGGGGCGGGGCCCTCGAGCAGCGCGTCCGCGAGCCGCTCGGCGGTCTCGCGGTGGCCCGGGGTCATGCAGACCGTGGTGCCGTCGGCGAAGACGTACACGTCGAGGGTGCCCAGTGGGCCGGGGCGTACGTCGGCGAGCGGGACGCGGCCGTCGGCCAGCTCGGTGAGCCGGGCCACCGTCCGGTCGTGGTCGGCGACGGTGGGGTGCGGCGAGAAGTCCGGGTGCGAGGGGTGGCGCCGGCGCGCGGCCGCCAGCTCGGCCGACTCCACGGCCGCCCCGGCCGGCGGCTCCGCCTCCGGGCCGAGGTCCAGATCCACCTCCACCTCGGTCGCGGTCTCCGGCTGCCGGTCCGGCTCGCCCGAGGGGTCGAGGTGCTCGGGGGTGAGGCCGTCGGGGCCGAGGGGGTCCAGGTCGAGCAGCGGCTCCACGCCGGACGTCTCGGGCTGCCGCGGCACGTAGGGGATCAGGTCCGGCTGGGGCTCCTCGCCGAGCCCGGCCAGCCTGCCCAGCAGCGGGTGGGCGTCGCCCGCCGTCGCCGTGTCCCGGGCCTCCTGCGCGGCCCAGAACGCCCGCGCCTCGGCCAGCTCGCGCTCCCGCTCCTCGGCGAGCGCGTCGGCCACGGCGGCGCGTATCTCGGCGGCGGGAGCGGCGGCGCGGGGCGCGGGCACCGCGACGGCGTCCGTCCCGTCCGCCTCCGGGCCCGCCCCACCGTCCCGCCCGCCGGCGGGAGCGACCGCCGCCGCGAGCTCGGCGCGCAGCTCGGCGATCTCCCGCCGGACGCCGCGGGCGGTGAGCAGGGCGGAGGCGCCCACGGCCGTGGCGGTGGCCGCGGCCAGGAGGGCGGCAAGAGTCATGGGGCTCACTGACTTAACTCCCGGTTCCTGTTGATCCCCCGAATTCCTACCTCAGCTTGGCCCGCGGTGCCGCCCCGTGTCAGTGCATAACATCACCAAGTGGACGGAAAACGGGCCGGGGAGGGGCGGGCGGGGCCCGGAGCACCGCCGCTGAGCTGGGCATACAACACTCCCCCAGGACCTTGGTCACATCCTGGGGGAGATTCGGTCACGACTTATGCGCGCGGCATGTGCGCAGCTCCGTGTCCGGCTCGCTCGGCGGCTCAGCTCAGCCGCTCCAGCACCATCGCCATGCCCTGGCCGCCGCCGACGCACATGGTCTCCAGGCCGAACTGCTTGTCGTGGAACTGGAGCGAGTTGATCAGCGTGCCGGTGATCCGGGCGCCTGTCATGCCGAAGGGGTGGCCGACGGCGATCGCGCCGCCGTTCACATTGAGCCGGTCGAGGTCGATGCCCAGGTCGCGGTAGGACGGGATGACCTGCGCGGCGAACGCCTCGTTGATCTCGACCAGGTCGATGTCGCCGATCGTCATCCCCGCCCGCGCCAGCGCCTGCTTGGACGCCTCGACCGGCCCGTAGCCCATGATCTCCGGCGAGAGCGCCGAGACGCCCGTTGACACGATCCGCGCCAGCGGCGTCACGCCCAGCTCCCGGGCCTTGGTGTCCGACATGATCACCAGCGCCGCGGCGCCGTCGTTGAGCGGGCAGCAGTTGCCCGCGGTGACCAGCCCGTCGGGGCGGAAGACCGGCTTGAGGCCGCGCACGCCCTCCAGGGTCGTCCCCGCGCGCGGCCCGTCGTCCTTGGCGACCACCGTGCCGTCCGGGGTCGTCACAGGCGTGATCTCGCGCTCCCAGAAGCCCTTCTTGATGGCCTCCTCGGCCAGGTTCTGCGACCGTACGCCGAACTCGTCCATCTCCTCGCGGGTGATGCCCTTGAGCCGGGCCAGGTTCTCCGCGGTCTGGCCCATCGCGATGTACGCGTCGGGGACCAGTCCGTCCTCGCGCGGGTCGTGCCAGTCCGTGCCCTCCTGCTCGGCGCGCGTGGCGGTGCGGGCCTCGGCGTCGGCGAAGAGCGGGTTGTGGGTGTCCGGCAGCCCGTCCGAGGTGCCCTTCACCGAGCGGGAGACCATCTCGACGCCCGCCGAGATGAAGACGTCCCCCTCGCCCGCCTTGATGGCGTGCAGGGCCATCCGGGAGGTCTGGAGCGAGGAGGAGCAGTAGCGGGTGATGGTGCAGCCGGGCAGGTGGTCCATGCCCATCTGCACGGCCACGATCCGGCCCAGGTTGTGCCCCTGCTCGCCGCCCGGCAGGCCGCAGCCGAGCATGAGGTCGTCGATGTCGCGGGGGTCGAGCTGGGGGACCTTGGCGAGCGCCGCCTGGACGATCTCGGCGGTCAGGTCGTCCGGCCGCAGCTCCTTGAGCGAACCCTTGAAGGCCCGGCCGATGGGGGAGCGGGCGGCAGAGACGATCACGGCTTCGGGCATCACGGCTCCATGGGGGCGCGAAGGGCTGGGACTCTGAGGGAAGTTACCCGTACGTATCGCGGGGGTCACGGCATCCGGGCTGTGATGCGGGACTCTTTTCCAAGCGTATGCTCAGCGCCGGGGCGGCGCCTGTGGCGCCCGAGGCGCCCAGAGCGCCCGGGAATCGCCCGGGGTCCGCGGCCGGGCCCAGCCGGTGGCCGGGGCTCAGCGCGCAGTCGGCCTCAGCCGGCAGCCGGGGTCCTGGTGGCCGGGCCCTGCCTGCGGCCGGGGCCCAGTGCGCCCGGCCCGGCGCGCAGCGGGGGCCAGCCGACGGCCGGAACCCAGTCGGCGGCCGGGGCCCAGCCCGCGGCCGGTCCGAGCTTGCAGCCCGGGGTCCAGCGCGCGGCCGGGGCCCTGCCTGCGGCCGCGGGGGCCCGTCCGTACCTAGCCCGCGCCGGGCGGTGGGCCGGTGGAGGAGGGGGCCTCGGCCTGGTCCGCGGTGGCGGGGGGCCGCTCGCCCGAGGCGCGGCGGTCGCGCCGCAGCAGCCGGGCCCAGGGCCCGCGGGCCGCGGTGACCTCGGTGCCGCCCTCGGCCGCCGCCTCGGCCGCGGCCTTCGCCACCGGCAGGATGCCCACGTCCCGGGCCTCCTCGGGCTCCTGCGGCCACAGCCCCAGCGCCCCGCACAGCGTCGGCAGCACGGCCATCGCGGCCGTGGCGTACCCCTCCGCCGAGGGGTGATAGTTGTCCGGCCCGAACAGCTCCCGCGGATTGGCCGCGAACTCCGGCCCGAGCAGATCGCCCAGCGACACCGTACGGCCGCCCTGCTCGACCACCCCGATGGTCTGCGCGGCGGCCAGCTGGCGGCTGAGGCGGCGGGCGATCCAGCGCAGCGGCTGGTAGACGGGCTCGATGGTGCCGAGGTCCGGGCAGGTGCCCACCACCACCTCGCAGCCGCGCTCGCGCAGCCTGCGCACCGCCTCCGACAGCAGCCGGACCGACTGGGCCGGGGGCATGCGGTGGGTGACGTCATTGGCGCCGATCATGATCACGCAGACGTCGGGGCGGGCCGCCGGGTCCTCCAGCACCAGCGTCACCTGCCGCTCCAGGTCGTCGGACTGGGCGCCGGGCTGGGCCACATTGCGCAGGTCGACGGGGCGCTCGGCGACCGCGGCCAGCCCGGAGGCGAGCAGCGCGCCCGGCGTCTGGCTGGGCCGGTGCACGCCCTGCCCGGCGGCGGTGGAGTCGCCGAGGAAGGCCAGCCGCAGCGGCGGCCGGCCGTCGCTCGCGGAGAAGTCGAACCCGTACCGGCCGTCGGCGCGCGGCGGAGGGTCCTCGGAGCCGCCGACCACCCGCTTCGCGTGTGAGACCTCGGTGAGCAGCAGAACGGCGGCCACGCCGCCCAGCAGCCCGATTCCACCGCCTCCGTACGCCGCCGCGGCGGCGATCCGCCGCGCGACTCTCGCCCTCGACATAGACATGGGTCCAGCCCACCTCCGTCCACACGCCTTGTTGCTCCTTTGTACCCTTTTTTGTACGACTTCCTAACCAGTTGTCGTCCAGCTTGTGCGTCCCCTCCGCGTGCGGGCAAGAGGCACCGGTCAAGCGGTCACGGTCCGCAATAAGCTGGGCAGCACGGGCCCGCGACGGCGGCCGCCCTGACCGCGGAGATCCCGCTGATTCGGACCTGGAGCAGGTGTGCAGTATTACGATTCGATGATTGAGCTCGTCGGCAACACCCCGCTGGTGAAGCTCAACAGCGTCACCGAGGGCATCCGGGCAACCGTCCTGGCCAAGGTCGAATACTTCAACCCCGGCGGCTCGGTGAAGGACCGCATCGCCGTGCGGATGATCGAGGCCGCCGAGCGCTCCGGCGCGCTCCAGCCGGGCGGCACGATCGTCGAGCCGACTTCCGGCAACACGGGCGTCGGCCTGGCGATGGTCGCCCAGCGCAAGGGCTACAAGTGCATCTTCGTCTGCCCCGACAAGGTGTCCACCGACAAGATCAACGTGCTGCGGGCCTACGGCGCCGAGGTCGTGGTCTGCCCGACGGCCGTGGACCCCGAGCACCCCGACTCGTACTACAACGTCTCGGACCGCCTGGTCCGCGAGACCCCGGGCGCCTGGAAGCCGGACCAGTACAGCAACCCCGACAACCCGCGCTCCCACTACGAGAGCACCGGCCCCGAGCTGTGGGAGCAGACCGAGGGGAAGATCACCCACTTCGTGGCGGGCGTCGGCACCGGCGGCACGATCAGCGGCACCGGCCGCTACCTCAAGGAGGCCAGCGAGGGCCGGGTCCAGGTTGTCGGCGCCGACCCCGAGGGCTCCGTCTACTCCGGCGGCACCGGCCGCCCGTACCTGATCGAGGGCGTCGGCGAGGACTTCTGGCCGACCGCCTACGACCGCACCGTCGCCGACCGGATCGTCGCGGTCTCCGACAAGGACGCCTTCCAGATGACCCGGCGGCTCGCCCGCGAAGAGGGACTGCTGGTCGGCGGCTCCTGCGGCATGGCCGTGGTGGCCGCGCTGCGGGTCGCCCAGGACCTCGGACCCGACGACGTGGTGGTCGTCCTGCTCCCCGACAGCGGCCGCGGCTACCTTTCAAAAATTTTCAACGACGAGTGGATGGCGGACTACGGCTTCCTGGAGGAGGAGGGCCCGGCGGTGCGCGTCGGCGACGTCCTCCAGGGCAAGGAGGGCGGCCTGCCCTCGCTCGTCCACATGCACCCGGACGAGACGGTCGGTCAGGCCATCGAGGTGTTGCGGGAGTACGGCGTCTCGCAGATGCCCATCGTCAAGCCCGGCGCCGGGCACCCCGACGTGATGGCCGCCGAGGTCATCGGCTCGGTGGTGGAACGCGAGCTGCTCGACGCGCTGTTCGCGCAGCGCGCCGCGCTGAGCGACCCGCTGGAGAAGCACATGAGCCCGCCCCTGCCGCACGTCGGCTCCGGCGAGCCCGTCGAGGACCTCATGGCGGTACTGGGCGGGGCGGACGCGGCCATCGTCCTCGTGGAGGGCAAGCCCAGCGGCGTGGTGAGCCGGCAGGACCTGCTGGCCTACCTGGCCAAGGGCGCCCAGGGCACGGCCCAGCGGTAGCCGGGGGCCGGGCGACCGACCGCCGCGCGGAACCTGGGCAACTGCCGTGCCGGAAAAGGACGCTCGCCCTTCCGGTAAGTGGTACGCGGGTGTCACGCGCCCGCAGAGCCAGACCACCCACACACAGAAACCAGGCCCCACCCGTCGCCGACGCGGGTGGGGCCCGTTTCGTCATTCACTGGGGGTGCGGATTACGGTGCTCGCACCTTGGCTGGGCCCAACTCGACCCTTACAGAACTTCGACGTTCGCGCCGGAGAGTCGGTTGCGGCAGTCCAGAACATAGGGCGCGTGCTCCAGAACCACCTCGTAGTCGAATCCCGCGTGGTCCGTGAGCAGCACTACGGCGTCGGATGCCGCGATCTCCTCCGCAGTCGCTTCTACTCGGATCAGGCGTGCTTCGGTGCGGATGTCATCTACGACGTGCGGGTCCGCGCCACGCACCTCGGCACCGAGGTCGAACAGTAGGTCAGCGACACGCGCCGACGGCGACTCGCGGGCGTCGGCGGTGTTGGCCTTGTAGGCCAGACCGAGCAGGAGGACACGAGATCCACTGACGGCCATGCGCCGCGTGTTGAAAGCCTCCATGAGCCGCCGAACCACGTAGTCAGGCATGTGGTTGTTCACGTCGTTGGCGAGTTCCACGAACCGGAACGGGACGCCGACGGTGCGTTCCACCTTCCACGACAGAAATGACGGGTCGATTGGCAGGCAATGTCCGCCGACGCCGGGGCCGGGGGTGAACGGCATATAGCCGAAGGGCTTGGACGCGGCGGCGTCGATCGCCTCCCAGATGTTCACGTTGAGCGACTTGGCGAGCATCGCCATCTCGTTGACCAGCGCGATGTTGACGTGTCGGAAAATATTCTCAATCAGCTTGGTCAGCTCGGCCACTTTCGTTCCGGAGACCGGAACCGTGGTCTCCACCAAGTCGTCGTAGAAACCCCTGACCACGTCGAGCGATGCGGCGTCGATGCCGGCCACCACTTTGGGCGTCTTGTCGAACGGCCACTTCTTGTTTCCCGGGTCGATGCGCTCGGGGCTGAAGCCGACGTGGAAGTCAGCGCCAGAGATCAGACCGGATGCCTTCTCCAAGATCGGTAACATCAGCTCTTCGGTGGTACCGGGGTAGGTCGTGGACTCCAGAACCACGGTCGCGCCAGGGCGTAGGTGCTCGCCCAATGTGTGGGCACAGGACTCGATGCAGGTCAGGTCGGGCACGCCGTCCCGGAGTGGGGTCGGGACGGTGATCACCGCGAGGTCGAACTGGGCCAGCCCGCCGGCTTCGGCGGTCACGGAGTAGGCCCCGGAATTCAGCACTGCGCGGAGCCGCGCGGGCGCCACGTCCTCAACATATGACTCGCCGGTGGCGAGCTGCTGAACGCGATGCCGGTCCACGTCGTAGCCGACGACACGGTGACCCACCTCTGCGGCACGCACGGCCAGCGGCAGCCCCACGTAGCCCTGACCAGCGACAACAACATGCATGGCAGCTCCTACTGCAATTCCAGTGCTTAAATGGACCGTCGTCTCTGGCTTAGTAAGGAGAAGTGCTGTGCCCTTGGTGTCTGTCGTGATGCCCGTGTACAACTCGGCAGTCACTCTCGGTGCCGCGATCCGGTCAGTACTCACGCAGACCCACAGCGATCTGGAGCTTTTGGTCACCGACGACAAGTCGTCCGATGACTCCATGGACCTGCTCATGGAATTCGCCCAGCAGGACGATCGCGTCCTGCCGAAATCGGCTCCCGAAAGAGGAGGGGCGGGCCGGGCACGCAACCTCGCTATCGAGCGGGCCAAGGGGGATTACATCGCCTTTCTCGACAGTGACGACATGTGGCTCCCGGAGAAGATTGAGCGGCAAATCGAATTCGCTGCGGCAGGTAAAGCACCTTTGACGTTCACCTCCTACTACAAGATGGACGCCGACTACGACGGCGAGAGCACCGAATTCATCCCGAACGGACGCGTGATCCGCGCGCGAGAGCACGTGGACTACCGCGCGATGCTGGTCCAGGATTACATCGGCGCGTTGACCGCCATGTACGACCGAAACGTCCTCGGCACAAGGCTGATGCCGGAGATGCGGAAGCGACAGGACTACGCCCTGTGGCTGTCGATCATGCGCGACGGCTTTGAGGCCCGGGGCCTCCCCGAGCCGCTGGCGGTGTACAGGGCCCACCAGGCGGGATCACTGTCCTCCAACAAGCTGTCGCTCGTCCCGTACAACTGGGCGCTGTACCGCGAACACGAGGGGCTGTCGGTTCCCCGGGCAACACGGGCGCTGGCCGGCGCTGTGTGGCAGTCGCTGCGTAACTCGCGGATCTAGGGCTCTCAGCGAGACCCGGTCAGACACCCGCCCGCACCACTTACGAGGCGGCTGGTCCGGTGGTGCCTGCACCGCGCAGGAACAGTTGGAGCAGCAAGCGGCGGTCTTCGGGCGCAACGTCGTGTTGGCCGGCACCGAGCGGTTCGCGGCCGTGAACCCAGTAGTGCTGGTTCACGATCAAGAAGTCACCGCGCTGGAGCGTGAAGGAGATCTGCCCGGCGACCATCTGGTCCGCGAGTTCCTTGGCCGCGTGGGCGTGTGCCTCATCGAGTCCGGACTCGGCGAGCATCTTGGCGGTGAATCGAACGAATCCGAGGTCCGCGGGTTCGCCATCCAGGACTGGGAACGGCTTGTATTCGCCGCCGACGTCAGACAGCTCGAAGAACGATCCGTAGCTGTATGCCACGTCAGCCAGGAGGGCGCGGCTTGAGGGTGTCAAGCGCGTTACGGCTGCGCGGGCATCGGAGAGGATGCTTGCGCCTGCACCGAGCGGGTCAGGTCGGACACACAGAAGCGTCGTGTAATCCGGGGGTTGGGTCACATTGACCAGGTCCATGTGAAATGCGTTGTACCCCGTTCCGGTGGACAGGCCGGGATTGGCATTGAGATTGGTCCCGATCTCCTTCCACAGCGGCCATCGCTGGAAAGGTTGAAACGGAATCGCCACTTCGGCGAGAATCGCCGTTGCCAAGCACAGAAAGGGGTCCCCGGCCCCCATTGCCTGAGCGATGTTCCGCAGACGTACCACGGCGTAGCCGGCACCCGTTCCGTTTAGCAGGGAGAGAAGGGAGTGTCTGAACTCACCGAATAACGGAGCCGAATCCAGTTCGGCCCTGTACCGCTCGATCGTGGAATCTGCCAGGAACGCGCCCTCCGTGCTCCAAGCAGGGAGAATGCTTCCGAGGTCGATGAGAGCTTCGTCAAGCTCGTTCGGCAGGTCGATGAACATACCTGCCCCGCCATGTGTCAGAATCCCCATGACTTATAACCCTTTCTTGTGGATGTTGTTTAAGTTGCAGCTCGCCCCGCACCGGTCGGCTCGACCATGCCATTAATCGCGGGGCCGGGGCGGGAGTGGAATCCCGCCTCTTCGGCGGTGATCAATTCCGTGGGAGAAGTTAACGGTCAGCTTTTCCGGATCACGTGCAGGCCGATCCACGACTGTGCTTCCCCATCAGTCCGGGTCCTCCACGAGCAGGTCGGCGTAAACGCTCTTTCCGAAGCTTCGCTCGGTTACCCCCCAGTCGTCGGCCATGGTCTGCACCAGTAGCAGGCCACGGCCTGAGGTGTCGTCCAGGGCCGGCCTTCGAGGTTCGGGCTGCTTCTTCGACTTGTCCGTGACCGTGATCCGCACCCCGTAGTGCGAGTACCGGGTCACACTCACCCGCAGGAGCTTGCATCCGCTGTGGGTGATCGAGTTGGTGACCAGCTCGGAGACGACGAGTTGTGCACGGTCCAAGAGGTCACCGTTGAGGTTCCACGTGTTGAGGGCGGCCCGCACCAATCCCCGAGCACGACGAGCGGTCTCCGCCTCGCTTCGCCACGTCTCGCTGTAGCCAGGAGAGCCGGTCGTGTGGGGTCGAGTCGGGGTCATGGACACAGTGCCGTCCCTCCAAGGGTGTTGAGGGTCCGCCCCGCGGGGAGGCACGGCGGGGCCTCTACTCCAGAGCTGCCGACGGCGAGGGTTTGGGTACCGCCTTCGGCAGCTACGGCGTCAACCAGCCACCTCACGCAGGGAGGTGGTTGATTCCGCGTCTTGAACCTACGGTCGTCTGCGATGGAGTAGGACTGACTGTGAGTACGGGTTAGGCGACCAAGGGCAACAGGGGGCGGCATGGCCGCGAGAGGAGCCGCAGAACCGCACCTGACAGACTGGAGGACGCATCGCATGGCGGACACAGAGCAGGAGCAGGCGAAGGGCACGGCAGGCTTCCTGCTGGAGATGGGGATGCTGAAGCGAGCCAAGCGGTCCGGGTGGTGGATCGCTGGGGTCAAGGATCCCGAGACCATCGCGGAGCACAGTTTCAGGGTCGGCCTCATCGGCTCTGTGCTCGCCATGATGGAGGGCGCTGACCCGGCGAAAACGGCGCTCCTCGGGCTTTGGCACGACACTCAGGAGACCCGCGTCAGTGACATCCCGCACATCGGCCGGCGCTACCTCGAAGCCGCCAGCAACGAGAAGGTCACCGCGGATCAGGTGTCGGCAGCGCACCCGGCGGTTAGGGCCGGGGCGCAGCGGATCGTAGAGGAGTACGAGAACGGCGACTCCCTCGAAGTGATCTGCGCGCACGACGCCGACAAACTGGAGTGCCTGATTCAGGCCGTCGAGTACCGCGAGCAGGGCTGCACGAACGTCCAACCGTGGATCGACAGCAGCCTCTCAAAGCTCAAGACGGCCTCTGCCCAGGCCCTCGCCGAGGCCGCGCTGACGATGACCTCGATCGAGTGGCAGCAGACGTACCTCCGCTGAGCCTCGACGACCCGAGAAAGCCCGCTTCGAACAGGAGGCGGCGCCCAGGGCCCGGCCCAGCGGTAGCCGGGGGCCGGGCAACTGCCGTGCCGGAAAAGGACCCTCGCCCTTCCGGTAAGTGGTACGCGGGTGTCACGCGCCCGCAGCACGGGCTTAACACAGCTCCGGCACATTAGTGGGTGTCGGAACGGACGACACCGACACCCCGGTGCGGCGACACGGACCTCCGGAGCGGCTCCCGGACCTCCACGGTCGCCCGGACGCGGCAACCGCGTCCCCGGCGGGGACCGCCGTCGTCCCGCCCCTGGTGCTCACACCGGGGTGCGGCGGTCCCCTCCCTCTCTTTTTTGGGGCTCGGTTCTCCCCCAGCTACCGCTGGGAGGTGCCCCCGCCGGGCGGGCTCACTCGCCTTACGACTTGTCGCGATGGCGGCGCAGCCAGGAGAAGCCGCCGGAGGCGTGTACCGCGTTGACGCCGAGGATGCCGGCCCAGGTCACCACCAGCCCGGACAGCCCCGTGTTGACCGCGGCGATCGCGCAGAGGGGGATGGCCAGCACCAGCGAGACCGCGACGAAGGCGAAGCGCTCGCCGAGGCTCATCCCGAGGCCCTGGCCGGGGCGGGCCGTCGGGCCGGGGCGGGCGCCGCGGGCGGCGGCCATCTGCTGCTCGGCGAGTTGCCGCCGCACATGGCGGTCCGCGGTGTCGTGGAACCGCTGCTCGACCTTCTCCATGAAGGAGTCGACCAGCTCCGTCTCGTACTCGGCCCCCAGCTCCTTGCGGGTCTGGAGGGTCGCGTCGAGCTCGCGCTTCAAATCGGCGTCCCGGGCGTCCATGGTGCGACGGTACGGTCGCAGGGACGCATTGTCGGTAGGGCTAGCCCCCCGAAGCGAACGGGGGGACAGGTACCCCTCACCCAGGTGCCCGTACCCGGGGCCCGCTGTGGAAGGAGCACGTCCGTGTCCGCACCTCTCCTGACGTCCCTCGCCGAGCCGGACGGCGACCGCCCCGACGCCCTCACCGTGGCCGGCCGCTCCTGCTCCCGTGAGGCGCTGCTCGGCGCCGCGGGCGCGGTCGCGGCGCGTATCGCCGGGGCGCCGGTCGTCGCCGTCCGGGCGACCCCGACGGTGGAGACGGTGACGGCCGTGGTGGGCGCGCTGCTGGCCGGGGTGCCCGTGGTGCCCGTGCCGCCGGACTCCGGGCCCGCCGAGCGCGACCACATACTCCGCGACTCCAAGGCCGCGCTGCTGCTGACGGGCCCCCAGGGCGCGGAGGACGCCGGCGGCCGGGAAGCCTCAGCCGCCCCCGCCGCCCCCGTCGAGACCGTCCCGGTGGACCTGGCCGAGCGCGCGGCGTGGACCGGGCCCGAGCCGGACCCGAAGGCGACGGCGTTCATCCTCTACACCTCCGGCACCACCGGCGCCCCCAAGGGCGCGCTGATCTCCCGGCGCGCGGTGGCCGCCGACCTGGACGCGCTGGCCGAGGCGTGGGCCTGGACGGCGGAGGACACGCTCGTCCACGGCCTGCCGCTGTTCCATGTGCACGGCCTGGTGCTGGGCGTGCTGGGCGCGCTGCGCACGGGCAGCCGGCTGGTGCACACCGGTCGGCCGGCCCCCGCGGCGTACGCGGCGGCGGGCGGCAGCCTGTACTTCGGCGTGCCGACCGTCTGGCACCGGGTCGCCCAGGACCCCGACGCCGCCCGGGCGCTGTCCGCCGCCCGGCTGCTCGTCTCCGGCAGCGCGCCGCTGCCCGCCCCCGTCTTCCGCGACCTGGAGCTGCTCACCGGCCACCGGCCCGTCGAGCGCTACGGCATGACGGAGACGCTCATCACCCTCAGCACCCGCGCGGACGGCGAACGCCGCCCCGGCTATGTCGGCACCCCGCTGTCCGGCATCCGCACCCGCGTGGCCGCCGAGGAGGGCGCGGAGATCGGCGAGCTCCAGCTCACCGGCCCGACCCTCTTCGACGGCTACCTGGGCCGCCCCGAGGCGACCGCCGGCTCGTACACCGACGACGGCTGGTTCCGCACCGGTGACATCGCCGCGATCGAGCCCGACGGCTTCCACCGCATCGTCGGCCGCGCCTCCACCGACCTGATCAAGTCCGGCGGCTACCGCATCGGCGCGGGCGAGGTCGAGAACGCGCTGCTGGACCACCCGGCGGTCCGCGAGGCGGCGGTCGTCGGCGCGCCGCACGAGGACCTCGGGCAGCAGATCGTGGCGTACGTGGTCGCCGACGGGGTGAGCGAGGCGGAGCTGATCGACTTCGTCGCCGGGCAGCTCTCCGTCCACAAGCGCCCCCGCAAGGTCCGCTTCCTGGACGCGCTGCCGCGCAACGCCATGGGCAAGCCGCAGAAGAAGCTGCTGCCCCCGGCGTGAGGGCGCCCGGGGAGGGTCACTCGGCGGCGATGTGCGCGGTGAGGACGCGGACGGCGTCGCGCGTGCTGTCCGCGGCGAAACGGACCTCGCGGACCTCCTGGGCCGGCCTGCCCGGCTTGGGCGCCACCGGGTACGGCTCGCGCAGCGTGACGCTGAGCGTGGTGGAGTCGCCGATCGGCATCGCCAGCACGCCGTCGTCGATCTGGACGGCCCTGCGGTAGCCGCCGTGCCGGGCCTCGCGCACCGACGCGACGAGCTCGAGCGGGATGGTGATCTGGGTGAAGTGGGCGAAGCGCAGGACCATTCTCCCGTCGCCGACGGTATGGGGGCGGATGGAGAGGGCCGCGATGAACCCGAGCACCCACACCGTGCCGTACCCGGAGAGCACCAGGAGGACGATGCGCGCCACCGGCCAGGGGACCAGGAACTCGACGGCGAGCACCTCGAGCGGCACAAGAGCGACCATCACCCACATGATCGGCTTGATCGCGGAACCGTAGGGCAGGGCCTCGTGCCCGTCCGGCGCGTCGGTCCTGCGGCGGGCCCAGCGCCACAGGGCGCGCAGGAGCCCGAACTCCATCCCCATCGCCTTGGCCACGGGGGCGGGGAGGACCGCGGCCAGGGCGTGGTTCAGCGCCTCCTGGCCGTCGGCTCCCCGGCTCCGCGAGGCCGTGAAGGCCCTTCTGGCCAGGGCGATCTCGGTGATGACGATCCCGGCCAGGAGGAGTTCGAGGAGCAGCCCGACCGCCACCGCCTCGCCCAGGCTGAACACGCCGGTCCACACGAGGCAGACCTGGGCGAGGACGACCGTGGGCGCCGCCCAGCGGGCGGCCGCCGTCATAAATCCCCGCACTGCCGATCCCTCCTCCGGCCGGGCGCTTCCCGTCGCCGTCACCGCTTCCGCCAGTCCTCTTCGACGACGATCCAGTGCTCGCCCGTCAGCCGCTGTTCGAGGAAGGCGTAGGGCAGCAGGCCGTAGCCCTGGTCACCCCAGCCGGTTCCCCAGCTGTTGCGGACCCGGAAGGCGCCCGGTCCGGCGCCCCGGTCGTACGGGGCGGTCTCCACCCGGTCGTCGTAGCCCGTCAGCAGCACCACATGGGGCCCCACGGACAGCTCCGTCGCCAGCTGGACGGGGATGACACCGCCGTTGACCAGGGACATGGAGATCGACGGGCAGAGCCGGACCTCCACGCTCACGGGGATGCCCATGGCGATCGCGCGGCGCGCCAGGCCGAGCAGGCCGGGCCCGTCCGGGGCGGAGAGCGACCGCGCGAGCGGACGGGTGCGGCGCGCCGTGGTGTGGCAGTGCTCGGGCGGGTCCCGGTCGACCCTGGTCCGGCCGTGCTCGTCGTACGGCCAGAGCGCCTCCTCGCACAGCCCGAACTCCGCCCAGGCGCGGAAGCTGTGTTCCAGTCGCGAGCCCCTGCGGTCGGCGGAGCCCGCGAGCGTGCGGGAGAGGCGGTAGTTGAACAGGACGGAGGGCGTGAACTCCAGCCGCTCGGCCCGGCGGGCGTAGTAGCCGGCGATCGCCGCGGTGACCGCGGCGGTGCACAGGGGGATCTGCCCCTGGTCGATCACGGGCGGCATCCAGCCGGACAGGTCCATGCTGTCCGGGGTGCGTCCGCTCGTCCACCAGGGCGGCGCGACGCCGGACAGCCAGCCGGCGTCGGCGACGGCGGAGTCGGCGAGCGGGCCCGTCATGCCGGGTCCTGGGCCCGGTCCCGGGCCCCGTCCCGGGCCGGGTCGCCGCCGGGCTTGCCGCCACGCCCCAGGACCGTCTGGTCGATCCGCTTCTGCCGGCGGGCGACGGCGGCGTAGAACTCCCGCAGCGCGGCCTGGTCGAAGTCGGAGGCGGGCCTGGCCTCCGGCAGGAAGGCGCCCGGGTCCGCGCCGCGGACCAGCAGGGCGCTGTCCTCGCCGGCGGTGGGGCGGACCCGCGGCGTGACGTAGTCGATCGCGAAGTTGAACCGTCCGGCGTCGGTGTGGTTGGGGCCCGAGCAGTGGGCCATGGCCAGGTGGTGCACGGAGCACTGGCCGGCGTTGAGGATGACATCGACGGTGGCCGCCTCGTCGATGTCGACGGCGATCTCCTCACCGCGCATGATGTCCTCGAGCCCGGAGCCGCTGAACCGGTGCGGCAGGGCGCCGCCGAGGTGCGAGCCGCGGGCGTAGCGCATGGTGCCGTTGGCGACCGTGGTGTCGGTGAGCGCCACCCAGACCCGGGCGGCGTGCTGCTGATAGCCGTCCAGGCCGAGGTAGACGGCGTCCTGGTGCCAGGCGAGCGAGCTGCCGCTGTGCGCGGGCCGGACGAAGAGATTGGTGGACCACACCAGCAGCTCGGGTCCCAGCAGTGCCTCGACGGCGTCGAGGATCGCGGGGTGGTGGACGATCCGGTCGGCCCACGAGGCGACCAGGTGGATCTTCGGGAACGCCGCGTACCGAGCCAGGGCACCGCCCGCCGCGCTCACGGTCCGCAGGTAGGTGTGGCACCCGGCGAGCGCCTGTTCGGCCTCGGCCGGGGTGAGCGCGTTCACGGGGAAGGCGAAGCCGTCGGTGCGGAACCGCTCAGCCAGGTCGGGGGCGAGCGTGGTCATCGGGCGGCCACCTCCATGGTCGGCTCGGTCTCCTGTCCCCGCGCGTCCTGACGCATGGCGGCCAGCAGGGCGATGGCGTCCTCCCGCTTGGCGTCGGGGGCCTCGGGGGAACGCAGGTAGTCGGCGAGGCGCTGCCGCGCGGGCTCGGCCATGGTGCCCTTCAGCCGGTGCAGGGCGGCGGCGCTGGTGCGCTGCGGGAAGTACAGGGACTTGGCGGTGGTGAGGAACAGCTCCGCGTCCTCCTCGCTCACCACCCCCCGGCGCAGCGCCGCCTCGGTCGCGACCCGGATGTTGACCATGGGTTCGCACACCGGGCGGAGCGACTCGCTGTCGAAGGTGATGGCGACCTCGTCGTCGTCCTCGATCGCGCCGGAGGCGTATCTGTCGTAGACGGTGCCGACCCCGGTCATGCCGTAGACGTCGAGTTCGGCGGCGCGTAGGGCGCCCATGCTGGACGACCCCCAGACGCGGACGCCGCGGTCCATGGCGCGCAGGATCTCCTTGGGGGAGATCGAGAAGCTCTGGAGGAACTTGCCGTCGATGATGCCGATGCGGCGCGGCGGCTGGTCCTGTGCCATGAGGGTGTCGATGTCGCCCCGCTCGATGGGGGGCAGGAACTCGGCCCCGGGCAGCTGGGCCGCCGCCTCCTCGGGCGGCAGGCTGGGGCCGACGAAGATGACCGTGCGCATGATGTCTTCTCCCGTCACTGGGCGGCGGCGGGGCTCCGCGGCGCCCGCTGAGCGGAGTGGATGGCTGCCAGGGCGCTGTTCCACGCCTGGGCGGCCCGTGGCCCGAGCTTGTTGCGGTCGACGGTCCAGGACTCGATGCCGGGCACGATGACGCGTACGACCGTGGCGGGTACGCCGGGCGCGGACAGGTCGACGGCGATGGCCCGGTCGAGTCCGCGCGCCCGCAGCCGCTGCAGCAGCAGCCGGACGTCGTCCATGACGTCGGTGCTGGGGTGCGACGGGACGTCGCCGAAGCGCACCGGGCGGGCCGACGGCTTGATGGCCCACGAGTCGGGGTTCGCGCGGTTGCTGCGCCGCACGTGGTAGAGGGCCTTCTCAACGGGCTGTCCGGCGGCGGTGATGTCCTCGCGCATGGCCTGGATGTCCACGACGCGGGACTGGGCCACCTCGCTGATCGCCCGCACGACCGCGACCTCGGCGTCCGGGTGGGTGCCGATGCCGTGGTGGGAACGGGAGAACGACTCGGCGACGAACTCCGAGACCACGGCCTGGAAGCTGGGGATGCCGGTCGCCGAGGTGATGTTCTTGACCTCGATGGCGATGCCCGCGTCGAGGAACTTCTCCATGAAGAACTGGGCCCGGGGCGGGAGCGTCGCCGGGTCGAGGCTGGGGTGGCGCTCCTGCGCCCAGGCCCGGATGGCGGCCCCGACGGGGCCCGCCCCGTCCTCGGCGGCGAGCTTGCCGAGCCGGTTGGAGATCAGGTCGGCCATGGTCCAGTCGTCGCGCTCGACCAGCTCGCACAGGGCGTGGCAGATGGCCTCCTCCAGCGAGTTGCCGGAGGCGATCCCGTTGGTCGTGGAGACCGGGTAGCAGGGCACCTCGTGGTAGCTCATGTAGTAGCCGGCCAGGAACTGCGGCACCAGGACGCCGCACTCGTTCATGAGGTCGTAGCCCTCGACCCAGGAGATGGGCGTGTCGATGCGGTAGGCGTGGTGCAGCTCGAAGTTGCACGACCTGGGGTCGAGCACGCGGCGCCCGGACTTCTCCAGCTCCGGGTACGAGGCGATCGCGGCCGGCCGCATGGGCAGGGCGGCGGCGAAGCGCTCGGCGGCCTCCATGATGGCCGACGTCTTGGCGTCGATCTTCGTGGCGCCCTTGCCGTTGTAGACGGAGATGATGTCGAACGACCGCGGGGAGATGGCGTTGTAGACGGGGATGCCGACCCGGTCGAGGCCGGTGATGTCGGCGACCCTGGTCACCCCGATCCGCTTGAGGTGCGGCGCCATGCGGGCGTACGTGGTCTCGGCGGTGATCTCGCGGTGCGGGCCGTTTCCGGTGATCTTGGGGACGCTGGAACGCAGTTTCAACGCGGATACTCCTTGGGTGCGCTGTCCGCGGGGGTTAACGGCCGCTGACGGGTTCGAAGTGGGAGGTGCCGTCGCCGAGGTACCGGTAGACGTAGGAGAGGTCCTGGCCCGGCTCGACCGTGACGGGTTCGGTGAGGGCCCAGACGGCGGTGTACCAGTGGCTGCGGGCGCAGCCCAGCCAGGGGGCCGTCGACAGGGTGGTGTCCGGCCCGAGCCGCGCCTCGAAGTGGACGACCACGCCGTTGACCTCTCCCGCGCGGTCGGCGGTGAGCGTGGGACGGGTCTCCAGCGGGCCGGCCATGTCCTGGTGGAGGTCGACCTGGTAGAGCTCGGCGGGCTTGGAGAGGAAGTCCCAGGTCTGTACGGTCTCCGGGCGCTCGTAGAAGCCGATGGAGCGCCGGGCCTCGGACTCCGCCATGGGGCCGAAGTCGATGCCGAACATCTCCTTCCAGCGCGCCAGGTGGCCCTGGGTGACGCGGTGCTTGTCGAGCACCTCGTCGGGGATGCGGGCCAGCGTCGCGTACGAGGTGAGCCGGCCGGGGACGAGGCGGGGCGAGTCCGTCATCAGCCGGCGCCGCGCGTCCTGGACGGTCTCCCAGATCCGCATGTCCAGCGCCTCGTTGCCGACGATGTCGGTCAGCAGGACGTCGGCCGGCTCGGGGAGTTCCAGCTGGGGCGACCAGCCGCGGATGAATTCGATGCGGTCGGCGACGCCGTTGCGTTCGGCGATCCGCCGGGCGAGGTGGACCATGCCGGCCGGCTCGACCGCGTAGACCTTGCGGGCCCCCGCCTGCGCCGCGGTGATGGCCAGGATGCCGGAGCCGGTGCCCAGGTCGAGCACCACGTCCCCGTCCCGCACCGTGTCGCGGACCGCCTGCTGGAAGGAGGCCTTGCGTACGGGGTCCTCCAGCATGGCGATGTGGACGAACGCGGCGTCGTAACCGCCCTTGGGGAACGGCTGGTCGCTGAAGCCCTCGACCGGTTCGGCGCGCAGCAGGCCCGCCTGGTGGAGCGAGACCACGGTCGCCAGCGCGTCCTGCGCGGCCCTGGGCCGTCCTTTCAGCCGGGGGCCGAGCAGGGTCAGGGCCTCGCCGACCGTGCGCGGCTGGTGGAAGAGGTCGAGCAGGCCGAGCGCGTCATGTCCGAGCTTGAGGATCCGGCTCTCGAAGTGGATCTTCACTTCGTTGCTGGTGTCGACCTCGGCGATGAAGGACGGCACCCGGTGGAGCACGGTGTCGGGCGAGAGTTTGGGCATGTGCTGATCACTGTCCTCGAGGGTCGGTGCGGCGGGCGGCCGCCTGGATCAGGGCGGTGGAGATCGCCGACTGGAAGTCACCGAGCGAACCGGGCTCCCGGCGGCCCTCGGTGAGGGAGATCCCCTCCTTCGGCTCGACGATCCGGTAGCCGTCCTCGCGCAGCTGGTCGACATTGCGCTGTACGGCGGGTTTCGACCACATGGCCGCGTTCATGACGGGGGCGATGACGGTGGGGCACTCGGCCGCGAGCACGGTGGCCGTCAGGACGTCGTCCGCGATGCCGTGGGCCGCCTTGGCCAGGAAGTTGGCCGTGGCCGGCAGGATCACCAGCACATCCGCCCAGGCGCCGAGGGCGACATGGGCGGCGCCTCCGCCCTTGTGGTCCTCCCAGTCGGTGACCGGGGCGTGGCCGGTGACGGCCTCGATCATGCGCGGGCCCATGAGGGCGCGGGCCTGCGCGGTCATGACGGTGCGGATCTCCTGGACCCCGACGGTGCCGCGCAGCCACGCGTTCACATGGGGCACCGCGACCGCGGAGAACGAGCCGCACACCCCCCACAACAGCCGGACCTGGGCGAGCGCCCGCTGGGCGCCGTCGGCGCGTTCGCTCATCGGCCGATCACCTCCTGGGGGGTGCCGAAGGCGCCGAGGACGCCCGGCAGGGACTCTTCCGCCCGGCGCAGCAGCGCCTCGGCGCCCTGGGGGTCGGAGGCCGACCAGGCGCGCAGGGCGACGTGCTGGAGGACGCCGGAGGCGAGGTGCCCGGCCAGCCGGGCGTGCTCCTCCTTGCTCAGCCGGGTGCCCCGGGCCGTCTCGTAGCCCTCGGCGGCCAGCCGTGCCCGCTGTTCCTGGAGCTCCCGCGCTCCCATGGCCGCCGCCGCCTGCACGAGGTCCCGCAGCAGGAAGGCGAGGTCGGTCATGGGGTCGGCCAGCCCGGCCTCCCGCCAGCCGAGCACGCGCGGCACCGGACCTGGCACACAGGAGGCGGTCGACAGCCGGCCGTGCACGACGGTCCGGGCGCCCGCCCCGGGCGCGGCGTCGGCGCCCGCGCCGGCGAGGCGCCGGATCCGGGGGGCCGCGGCCGTGTCGAGGCGGTCCAGGGCGGCGCGGATGGACTCCGCCGCCCGCGGCGCCGCGTCCAGCCAGGCCGGGCGGGCCCTGGCCGGCAGGGCGGGCGCCCGCTCCACGGGGATGGCGTGCAGCCGGGCGAGGAAGCCGCCGAGGTCGTGGAAGGTCCGCTCCGCCGGTGGGGCGGCGGCCTCGCCCCGGCCACCGAAGACGGCGTCGCTGAGCAGCGCGGGGGTGCCCACCGCGGGGTGGACGGCGGTGCGGTCGTCGGCCAGCGCCGGGACGCAGGCGTGGGGCGCGGCCGGGGTCGCGGCGATCGCCTCGCCGAGCCCGCGCAGGGCGGCGGCGTCGAGATACGCGGCGGAGGCCGCCGGGACGCTCTCGCCCCAGCGGTAGCCCCCCTCCACCCGCAGGCAGACCCGGGTGACGAACGGGCCGGGAAGCGAGCGCACCGGCTGCCCGGTCCGCACGGCGGCTTGGGTCATCGGACGGCGCTCCCTCGGGCGTTGAGGTAGGGGTGGGCGGGGTCGAGCCGCTCCGCCCGGTACCGCTCCTCGATGGCGTCCAGCCGGTCCGCCGCCGTGGTCCGGCCGTCGCGCCAGGCCGCGACCAGGCCCTCGGCGACCAGCAGACAGCGGTGCTGGCCGAAGCTCATCAGCCGGCCCTGCCGTTGCTCCGGCTCGTCCGCCAGCCACCAGCCCCGGCCCAGTTCCAGCGCGAAGGCCGGTCCGGTGTCCCGGAGCGCGTCCAGGTGCCGGTGGTGGATGTCCGCCAGCTCCCGCTCCATGAGCAGCCAGTCGTCGCGGTAGAGGTACAGGACCATCGCGTCCCGCCGCTCGTACCCCTCCGGGTGGTTGGCCGCCTTGAGCTGGTACGGGACGCGGGCGGCGCACAGCCGCCCGGTGAGCGCGCGCATCAGGCCGGCGGCGGACGCGGGTTCGCCCGGCGTGTAGTACAGGCGTACGACGGGCCGTTCGCCATGGCGGGGCATGCCCTCGTCGCCGATGGCGAGGTACCAGCCGGGGTACATGTACGGGCGCGCGGGCGGGAACCTGACGGCGACCGGCTGGCCGGGCGCGGGCGACGGCGGCAGGGTCTCCTGTGCCGTGACGGTCAGGGTCAGACCGTTCTTGGTCACGCGCCGGCCCCCGGGCCCCGTCGGAACCGCCCGCCAGCCGCTGTCCCAGTAGCCGCTGCCCTGGTTGGCCTCGTCCAGCGCGCGGGCCACGGCCGGGTCCTCGCGTCTGCGGGTGCCCAGCACCACCGGGGCGCCGTCGATCAGCCAGCGGGCGGCCCGGGCGTCGCCGGCGTAGTAGCTCAGATACAGGAACCGGGACAGGTGGGGCAGCACGGGCAGGTCGCCGGGGGCGGACTCGACGCCCGGAGCGGGGCGCAGCTCACCCCACTCGCGGTGGACGAAGGCCGATTCGCTCAGGACCTCGACGTCTTCGGCGATCGCGGAGAACGCCGCTCGGTAGCGGTTCATGCGCCCGCCTTCGCCGGCCGGCCGGGCGCGAGCAGCCGGGCCAGGCCCTCGGGGTCGGTCAGCAGCTTGCGGCCCACGAAGAGGCACAGGTGCCCGATCCGGCCCAGCGAGCCGATCTGCTCCAGCCGCCCGGCGGCGTACATCAAGGTGGCCAGACCGGCGTAGCGGAAGGCGTCGTCCCGCTGCTCGGCCGAGAGCGCGGCGCCGTGTTCGTAGGCGGTGAGGAAGAGGCCGACGTTGCGCCGCACGGTGGCCCAGGTGTCGGCCCGGGACAGACTGGCGGCGTCGCCCCGCACCGTGTGCAGCCAGCGGATCAGCAGCTGGCCGACGACCGTGCCCACGTCAAGCATCGGGTCGCCGAATCCGGCCAGTTCCCAGTCGACCAGCGCGACCCGGGGCTGGGCGCCGTCCGGGTCCTTGAACAGGACGTTGTCGTCCCGCAGGTCGAAGTGCACCAGGCTCTTGGGGCCCCACCCGTCCCGCAGCCGGGCCACGCTCCCGTCGACCGACTGCATGGCGGCCGCGTAGTCGAAATAGTCCATTCCGGGACCGCTCGCGAGCTCTGCCGGGGTCAGGGTGACGAAGGACGCGAAAGGGAAATCGATGAGCTGCGGGGCGTATCTCGGGTCCGCGGTGATCCGGTCCACGGGCGTGCGGTGTATCCCGGCCGTCACGGAGGCCAGGGAGACCAGCGCCGGCACGGGAATGACCGGGGAGTTCCGGGTGAATTCCCGCATCGAGATGAATCCGGTCTTTCCCTCCATGACGAGGGTTTCGGTTTCCGGGTCGGCCGCGACGAAACGGGGAACCGCCGCCTGGGCGAATTGCGGGACCCCGGCTTCGGGCAGCAGCCTGAGCATCGTCTCCTCGTTGCCCGTCGCCGTGCCGACGGCTTTGGATGTTGCCGGATCAACTTTTTTCAGCAGGAGCGCGGTGCCGTCCTCGAAGTGCAGCATGGCCACGCTGTTGCGGGCCGTGAAAGTCTCCGTGCGCACGATGTCGCCCCGGTCGATACCGAGCGAGGCGAGCCAGGAACGAGTCCGGGCCTTCGCGGGCCCGGACTCGTCCGGCAGCGCCCCGCCCCAAGGCGAAGGCATACCGCCGCCCTCCCGTCCGGCCTCAGGTGACGCGATACCGGCCGAGCTGTGCGAAGCGCTGGTCATCATCAGGCGATCGGCTCAGCTCAACAGTGGAAGGCCACCGTCGCGGCAGCCGCCATCACGCTGCCCTGCGCCTCCTCGTCGGGCGAGATGCCCGCCTTCTCCTCCAGGAAGGCCTGCAGCTCCTCCGGGCTGACGCCGGCGAGCTCCTCCAGGGCCTTCTCCCCGGCGGCGGGGTCGATGACCGCGCGCTGCTCATCGGTCATCGACGCCTCGGCGTCCTGGATTTTGCTGACGAGGTCGGCGAACGCCGCCTCGTCGACCGCGGAAACCATTGCTTCAGACATTTGATTCTCCCGATTCATCCCCGGCCCTTCGGTCGGGGAATCGAATGAAACGATCGTGATCTAAGCAAACTCTCACCCCCCGTTGTCAATCGGTCTGCGGCATTCCGTTTGTGTGTATTGATTTCGAGGGTTATTGGTCCCGGGCATGCGAATTGGCCCGTCGGCGATTTTCCGACAGGCGGTTGAGGCACTGTTCGATTGACTGGATTTGAGTGAGAAAAGAGAGAAGCGGCGTTGGTGAGTCTTTATGGAGCCGCGGAAACCCGGAAGCCGGCGTGCGTGCACGGCGAGTAGGTCATCGGAACCCCCGTTCGATGATCTTGCGGTCTCCGCGAGAGTAAGCGCGGTTCCGTGTTCTTGGATAGAGGTTTGTGTGCCGACCGAAAAGATCAGGACGTTGTGGGGGTGCGGGAACCCGGGTTGTCGCTGGTGGTGTCCGTCGGGCCGGTCCGGCGGTCGGCCAATGTGGCTGAAAGTGAAGCCACCGAGGATGCGGGCGAGGGGGTGGGCGCCGGGTGACGGTTGACGGCGACTCTCCTTGCCGCGGCTGCATATAGTCATGCACAGTCGTGGATGGGTGAATAGAAGCCGGGTCGGGCGCCGGGGACAGAGGACAGGGGCAGGAGACGAGCGATGAGTACGGACACGGGGGCGTCGGCGGAGGCGGAGGCCCGGACGGCCGGGGCGCCCGAGGTGCCTGGGACGGCTGGGGCGTCGGGGGCAGCCGGAACCTCCGGCGCGTCCGGTGCCGCCAGGGCTGCCGGGACGTCCGGCGGCTCCGGGGCTGCCGGGACCTCCGGGGCTGCCGGGGCGGAGGACGAGGCCGGGGCGGGGAGCGGCGCCGCGCGGCTGCAGCAGCTCTTCGAGGGCCACCGGCTGACCCCCACCCAGCGGCGCATCGCCCACTGCATGGTGCGCCGGGCGGCCGACGCGCCGTTCCTCTCCAGCGTCGAACTCGCCGAGCTGGCCGGCGTCAGCCAGCCCTCGGTGACCCGCTTCGCGGTCGCGCTCGGCTTCGACGGCTACCCGGCGCTGCGCAGGCACCTGAGGGAGGTCGCCCCCGCCGAGCGGGGGGCGGGCGAGGACTCGTACAACGAGTACCAGCAGGCCGTGCAGTCGGAGATCGACAACCTGCGCCACCTCGCGTCCCTGCTCGCCGACCCGGCCCCGGTCGTCCGGGCCGGGCGGCTGCTCGCCGAGTCCCGGCCGCTGCCGGTGCTCGGCCTGCGCGCGGCCTCCGCCCAGGCGGGCGGCTTCGCGTACTTCGCGCGCAAGGTCCACCCGGACGTACGCCTCCTCGACGAGGGCGGCACCATGCTCGCCGACCGCGTCGACGCGGCGGTGCGCGCGGGCGCGACCGCGCTGCTGTGCTTCGCCCTGCCGCGCCATCCGCGCGAGGTCGTCGAGGGCCTGGAGTACGCCGGGTCCGTCGGGCTGACCGTGGTGACGGTCGCCGACAGCGCCTTCGCGCCGGTCGCCCGCCACAGCGACCTGCTCCTGCCCGCCGCGGTGGGCACCGGCCTCGCCTTCGACACGGCCTGCGCGCCGATGCTGCTGGGGCGGGTGCTGCTGGAGGCGATGTGCGACGCGCTGCCGGACGCGCAGGCGCGGCTGGAGGAGTTCGACGCCAAGGCCGCGGCGCGCGGGCTGTTCGCGGAATGAGCGAGTCTCAGCGAATTCTCACGCCCGCTGACTAGAGTCCGTGCCCGAACGGCTGTATGTACGGCTTGTACTCGTATCCGAGCCGAATGCTGAGGAGGTCTGTCGTGGGGCGCGGGGCGTATGCGCTGGCGCGGGTGGCCGTGGTTGTGCGGGCGCCGGCGGGATGGCTGTGGTGGCTGGGCGTACTGGCCGCGGGCGTCGGGGTGTGGGTGCCGGGGCTGACGGGGCGCCGGATCGGAGTACTGGCGGGGGCGGCGCTGTTCCTGATCGCCGCGGCCGCGACCTTCCTGGCCCGCCGGGGCCGCTACCGGGAACTGGCGCGCGCCGCCTCCCGCGCGGGCCGGGCGGTGTACCTCCAGGACCGCGCGGTGACCCTACGGGCCCGGCGCCGCGCCCTCCGCTGGTGGCTGTTGCTCGCCTTCCTCGCCGCGGTCGGCTCCTCCTTCGCCGTGCCCGCCACCGCCGGAATGCTCCTGGCCGGCATCGGCGCCGGCCTGTGGGCCAAGGCGCGCTGGCTGGGCCACTGGGAGCGGACGCACGACGCGCTGCTGTGGGTGCGCGTCGAGTGGGTGACCCGGGGCAGGCCGGCGGGCAGGAACGTCACCGCCTACCAGACCACCGGCATCGTCGCCGGCGACGCCCGCCCCGGCGGGGCGAAGCGAAGCCGCACGACGGAGCTGGCGGCGCGCTGACGCTGGCGCGGGGGCGCGGGTCTGATACCGCCCGCGCCCCCGCGCGCCCCGCGTGTCAGAGGCCCGTGAGTGCGCTCGCGTGGTCGCCGCCGCTTTCGGCGACGATCTCGTCGAGGGACTGAGGGGAGCGCACGGGGGCGAAGTGCACGCGGGCGTCCTCGCCGCCTTCGGCCGAGAAGCCGTAGATCCCGGGGCGGGGGAGGCTGTTGTAGGCGAAGTGGTTGGAGAAGTAGTACGCGCCCGTGTCGAGGAGCGCGACCAGGTCGCCGGCCTCCAGCCGGGGCAGGGGGCGGTTGGCGGCGACCAGGTCGCCCGCGAAGCAGCACGGGCCGGCGACGTCCTGGGGGACCGGGCCGTCCGGGCCGGTCGGTTTGGGGAGGCCCGCGCTGTCGTACGCCGCGACCCGCAGGGGCCAGGACTCGGGGGCGAACACGGTGCGCGTGGCGAGCTGGGCGCCCGCGTGGGTGACGGCTATCGGGCGGCCGCCGGCCGACTTGGCGTACTCGACGCGGGCCAGGACCGTGCCGGACTTGGCGATCAGCGACCGCCCGAACTCGGTGACCAGCCCGTACCGGCCGTCGAACAGCCCGGGGACGGTGGCGAGCAGCAGCCGGGCGTAGTCGCGGTAGCCGGGGGTGACCTCGTCGGAGCCGAAGTTGACGGGCAGGCCGCCGCCGATGTCGAGGGTGTCGATCTGCTGCCGGCCGACGGCCCGGTTGATCTCCTCGGCGAGCTCGTACGCGGCCCGTACGCCCGCCGCCATCAGGTCCAGAGGGCAGCCCTGGGAGCCGACGTGCGCGTGCAGCCGGGTCAGCCAGGGGCGCTCGGTGAAGGCGCGCACGACCCATTCGCGCGCCCCCACGTCCAGCAGCGCCACCCCGAACTTCGAGGTCGCGGTCGCGGTGCTGAGCGCCCCGATGCTGCCGCCGCCGACCTGCGGATTGACCCGGAGCCCGAGCGGGCCGGGCGGCAGCGTCGACCCGGGGCCGGTCCGGGGCCGTACGAGCGCGTCGAGGCGGGCCAGCTCCTGGGGGTTGTCGGCGTTGACGGCGATGCCCAGCTCGACGGCCTCGCGCAGCTCGGCGTGGGTCTTGGCGGGGGAGTCGAGCACGATGCGCTCGGGGTGGACCCCCGCGGCCCGGGCCAGGGCCAGCTCACCGGGGCTGGCCACCTCGCAGCCGATCCCCTCGTCGGCCAGCAGCCGCAGGACGGGGACGAGCGCGGCGGCCTTGACGGCGAAGGCGTGCAGCACGGGGGTGCCCGGCGCGACGACCTCGTCGAAGGCGGCCCGCAGCTCGGCCGCCGCGGCCCGGATCCCCGCCACGTCCAGCAGCCCCACCACGGGCTGGTCGGCCCCGATCAGCCCCTGCTCCACCGCGGCCCGCACCGCCCGCTCCCGGCGGACGGCCGAACCGGCCCCCGCTCCTGCCCCCGCTACGACCGGATTCGATGTCATGCTCTCAGCCAACCACCGCGCCGCCCGGCCGCCCAGCCCGTCCGGCCCACGGCCTCGCGGTGAGAGACGTCGGAACGTGCCGGGCGGCGCCGTGCAGCCGGGCGAACCGCCCGGCGGCAGGGGCGTTAAGCAGGGGCGTCGAGCGGGGCTCGGCTAGCCCGCCGCGGGCGTCCGCGCGGGGGCCAGGTCGCGGCCGAGGTCGCGCAGCGGGCCGCCGACCCGCTGCGCGAGCCCGTCGCGCAGCCGAGTCAGCCGCTCGATGCGCTCGTCGAGATACGCGAGCCGCCGCCGGACGATCGCGTTGGGGAGCGTGCACAGGCCGGGCTCCCCGTCGGCCCGGGGCCCGGCAGTGGGAGGGCTCACCCCGCGGCGGCCCTGCGGCAGCGCGGCGATGGCCGCGACGAGGGTCCGTACGTCCTCGATGGTCAGCCCGGCCGCCAGCAGCTCGCGGACGGCCCGCAGATGGCGCACGTCCTCGGGCGTGTAGTCGCGGTGGCCGGAGGGCGTGCGGCGGGCGGTGAGCAGTCCGCGCTGCTCGTAGTAGCGCAGTGCGCGCGGCGTCAGCCCGGCGGCCGCGGCCGCGTCCCCGATCCGCATGGATCCCCCGTTCCGTCCGTTCCCTTCCGCCTTGAGCGCCATTGTGGTGGGGAGCCGCTCACAACTCCACCAGCACCGCCCCGACATGACGGCCCTCGACCAGCTCGCACAGCGCCCGCGGCGCCCGCTCGATGCCGCGTAGCCGGGTGTGCGGGTAGCTCATCGCGCCCTCGCTCAGCGCGCGGCCGAACTCGCGCTCGTACTCGGGATACGCGTCCCGGTGGTCGAAGGCCGCGACGCCGCGCAGGGTGATGCCCCGGGCGATGAGGTCGAAGGTGCTGATCGCGGTGGTGGCCATGGCGTCGCCGGTCAGCTGGGCGGACAGCGCGCCGACGAGGGCGAAGCGGGCGCCCCGGCGGGCCACGGCGAGCGCGGCGAGCAGCTGCTCGCCGCCGACGTTGTCGAAGAGCGCGTCGATGCCGTCGGGGGCCGCCTCGCGGAGCTGGTCCTCGATCGGTCCGGCGCCCCGGACGACGGCCGCGTCATAGCCGAGTTCCTCGGTCAGACAGTCGGCCTTGCGCCGGGAGCCGGTGGAGCCGATGACCCGGGCGGCACCGTGCAGCCGGGCGAACTGCCCGGCCAGCGTGCCGACCCCGCCGGCCGCGCCGGTGACGAACACGGTGTCCCCGGGCCGCACCTCGGCCCCGCGCACCACCCCGAGCCAGGCGGCGAAGCCCTGTGACAGATACGCGGCGGGGTCGGGCAGCGCCCCCGGGGTCAGGCGCTCCGCCTCGGCGGCGTCCACGACGGCGTACTCGCGCCAGCCCAGCCGGTGCCGGACCAGCTCGCCGGGGGCCAGGTCGGTGCCCGGCGCGGCGACCACCTCGCCGACGGCCGGGCCGTGCATGGGGTCGCCGGGCCGCTGGAGCAGCTGGGGCAGGCCGAAGCGGTCGGGGTCGGGCAGCGTGAGGGGCCGCATCACGGCGGCGACGCTCATGAGCCGGTTGCGCACGAGCGCCTGCCCGGGGCCGGGCTCGGGTACGGGGGTGGTGACGACCTCGAAGTGGTCGGTGGTGAGGGTGTCCCGGGGCTGGGCGGCCAGCACCACCTGCCGGTGGGTGGCGGGGACGGCGGCCGGGATGGAGGCGGACAGCGGCATGGTCGGCTCCTCTGCGTGGCGGGCGGGGCGGAGGGGTGGGACGCCGAGACGGTAAGTCCTGACGTATACGTCAACCACAAGCCCGCCCGCCTCCCCCGAACACCCGCGACACCCCCCGAGCCGGTATTGACTAGTTCTATTCACTCCAGCCAAGATGTGAATATCTCGATCCAGTCGACCGTAGGGAGGCACGGCCCATGTCAGGACCGCGACCCGTACGCGCACCGCGCGGTACCGAGCTCAGCGCCCGGGGATGGCAGCAGGAGGCCGCCCTGCGGATGCTGCAGAACAACCTCGACCCCGAGGTCGCCGAGCACCCGGACAAGCTCGTCGTCTACGGCGGCACCGGCAAGGCCGCCCGCGACTGGCGCTCGTTCGACGCCATGGTCCGCACCCTGCGGACCCTCAAGCAGGACGAGACGATGCTGGTCCAGTCGGGTCGGCCGGTCGGCGTGATGCAGACCCACGAGTGGGCCCCGCGCGTGCTGATCGCCAACTCCAACCTGGTCGGCGACTGGGCCAACTGGGAGGAGTTCCGCCGCCTGGAGGCGCTGGGCCTGACCATGTACGGCCAGATGACCGCGGGCTCGTGGATCTACATCGGCACCCAGGGCATCCTCCAGGGCACCTACGAGACCTTCGCCGCCGTCGCCGCCAAGCGGTTCAACGGCACGCTGGCCGGGACCATCACCCTCACCGCCGGGCTCGGCGGCATGGGCGGCGCCCAGCCGCTCGCGGTCACCATGAACGACGGCGTCGCCATCTGCATCGACTGCGACCCGCGTGCGATCGAGCGCCGCATCGAGCACCGCTACCTGGACGTGCGGGCCGACAGCCTGGAGCACGCGCTCCAGCTGGCCACCGACGCCCGCGACCAGCGCAAGCCGCTGTCCATCGGCGTGCTGGGCAACGCGGCGGAGCTGGTCCCCCAGCTGCTCGCCATGAACGCCCCGATCGACATCGTCACCGACCAGACCAGCGCCCACGACCCGCTGTCGTACCTGCCGCTGGGCGTGGACTTCGACGAGATGGCCTCGTACGCCGCCGAGAAGCCCGCCGACTTCACCCAGCGGGCCCGCGAGGCCATGGCCAAGCACGTCGAGGCCATGGTCGGCTTCATGGACGCGGGCGCCGAGGTCTTCGACTACGGCAACTCGATCCGCGGCGAGGCCCAGCTCGCCGGGTACGACCGCGCCTTCGCCTTCCCCGGCTTCGTGCCCGCCTACATCCGCCCCCTCTTCTGCGAGGGCAAGGGCCCCTTCCGCTGGGCGGCCCTGTCCGGCGACCCCAAGGACATCGCGGCCACCGACAAGGCCATCCTGGACCTCTTCCCGGAGAACGAGTCGCTGGCCCGCTGGATCAAGATGGCGGGGGAGCGGGTCCACTTCCAGGGCCTGCCCGCGCGGATCTGCTGGCTCGGCTACGGCGAGCGCGACAAGGCGGGCGAGCGCTTCAACGAGATGGTGGCCGACGGCACCCTCGCCGCGCCCCTCGCCATCGGCCGCGACCACCTGGACTGCGGCTCGGTGGCCTCCCCGTACCGGGAGACCGAGGCCATGCTCGACGGCTCGGACGCGATCGCGGACTGGCCGCTGCTCAACGCCATGGTCAACGTCGCCTCGGGCGCCTCCTGGGTCTCCATCCACCACGGCGGCGGCGTCGGCATGGGCCGCTCCATCCACGCGGGCCAGGTCACCGTCGCCGACGGCACGCCGCTGGCGGGCGAGAAGATCCGCCGGGTGCTGACCAACGACCCCGGCATGGGCGTGATCCGCCATGTCGACGCGGGCTACGACCGCGCCGACGAGGTGGCGGCGGAGCGCGGCGTGCGCGTCCCGATGCGGGAGGGCGAGACGGCGTGACCGACGATCGCGAGCCGGTGGCGCACCCCGGCCACCGGCCGGGCGCCTCCTTCCACGAGATGTGGCGCGACCTGCTCCCCATAGGCCGCCACACCGAGACCGGCGGCTACCGCCGCTACGCCTGGACCGGCGCCGACGCCGACTGCCGCGCCTGGTTCCGCGCCCAGGCCGAGACCCGCGGGCTCGGCTACGAGGAGGACCGCAACGGCAACCAGTGGGCCTGGCTCGGCGACCCGGCCGCCGGCGACGCCGTGGTGACCGGCTCGCACCTGGACTCGGTGCCGGACGGCGGCGCCTTCGACGGCCCGCTCGGCGTCGTCTCCGCCTTCGCCGCGCTGGACGAGCTGCGCTCGCGCGGGGCGCGGCCCGCCAAGCCGCTCGCCCTCGTCAACTTCGGCGACGAGGAGGGCGCCCGCTTCGGCCTGGCCTGCGTCGGCTCCCGGCTGAGCGCCGGGCAGCTGAGCGCCGAGCAGGCGCACGCGCTGCGCGACGGCGACGGGGTGAGCCTGGCGCGGGCCATGGAGCGGGCCGGGTACGACCCGGAGGCGATCGGCCCCGACCCGGAGCGGCTGGCCCGCATCGGCGCGTTCGTGGAGCTGCACATCGAGCAGGGCCGCGCCCTGGACGAGACGGCCCACCCGGTCGGCGTCGCCTCCGCGATCTGGCCGCACGGCCGCTGGCGGTTCGACTTCCACGGCGAGGCCAACCACGCGGGCACCACCCGTCTCGAGGACCGCCGCGACCCGATGCTGACCTACGCCAACACCGTGCTCGCGGCCCGCAAGAAGGCGCGGACCGCCGGGGCGCTGGCGACCTTCGGCAAGGTCGGCGTGGAGCCCAACGGGGTCAACGCCATCGCCTCGCTGGTGCGGGGCTGGCTGGACTCGCGCGCCCCCGACGAGGAGACCCTCGCGGCCGTCGTCGGCGAGATCGAGCGCGCGGCCGTCGAGCGCGGGCAGCGCGACGGGGTCTCGGTCACGGTCACCCGGGAGTCGTTCACACCCGTGGTGGAGTTCGCCCACGGCCTCCGCGACGAGCTGGCCCGGCTGCTCGGCGGCGCCCCGGTCCTGCCCACCGGCGCGGGCCACGACGCGGGCATTTTGTCCGCGTCCGTGCCGACCGCCATGCTGTTTGTAAGGAACCCCACAGGCGTCTCGCACTCGCCCGCGGAAACGGCGGCCGAGGACGACTGCCTCGCCGGGGTGACGGCACTCGCCGACGTACTGGAGGGCCTGGCGTGTCACTGACGGCGCAGACCTACTGGGCGGAGCACGCCTGGCTGGGCGAGAGCGTGGAGCCGAACGTGCTCATCGTGACCGCGGTCGACGGACGGATCAAGGAGGTGCGGCCGAACACGCCCGTGCCGCCCGCCGGCGCCGTCTGGCTGCGCGGGCTGACCCTCCCGGGCCTGGCCAACGCCCACAGCCACGCCTTCCACCGCGCCCTGCGGGGCGTGGTCCAGGCGGGCAGCGGCACCTTCTGGACCTGGCGCGAGGTGATGTACGGGGTCGCGGACAAACTGACCCCGGACAGCTACTTCGAGCTGGCCCGCGCCGTCTACGCGGAGATGACCATGGCGGGCATCACCTGCGTCGGCGAGTTCCACTACCTCCACCACGCGCCCGGCGGCGCCCGCTACGACAACCCCAACGCCATGGGGGAGGCGCTGATCGCGGCCGCCGCCGAGGCCGGGATCAGGATCACCCTCCTCGACACCTGCTATCTGTCCTCCGGCTTCGGGGCCGAGCCCGACACCCACCAGCTCCGCTTCTCCGACGGCTCCGCCCACGCCTGGGCGGAGCGGGTGGGCGCGCTCAAGGCCGACGGCAACACCCGGATCGGCGCGGCCGTCCACTCGGTGCGGGCCGTGCCCGTGGACCAGCTCGGCACCGTCGCCGGCTGGGCCGACCACCACGCCGCGCCGCTCCACGTCCACCTCTCGGAGCAGACCGCCGAGAACGACGCCTGCGTGGAGGCGCACGGCTTCACCCCGACCCGGCTGCTCGCCGACCACGGGGTGCTGGGCCCGCGCACCACGGCCGTGCACGCCACCCACCTCACCCCCGGGGACATCCGGCTGCTGGGCCACTCCGGCACCGGGGTGTGCATGTGCCCCACCACCGAGCGCGACCTCGCCGACGGCATCGGCCCGGCCGCCCAGCTCCAGCACGCGGGCTCCCCGCTGTCCCTGGGCAGCGACAGCCACGCCGTGATCGACATCCTGGAAGAGGCGCGCGCCATGGAGATGGACGAGCGGCTGCACACCCGCACCCGGGGCCACTGGAACGCCCCGGCGCTGCTGCGCGCCGCCACCGTCGACGGCCACGCCGCCCTCGGCTGGGGGGACGACGCGGGCCGGATCGAGCCCGGCGCCCTCGCCGACCTCACGACGATCGCGCTGGACTCCGTCCGCACCGCGGGACCGCCGCCCCGGCTCGGGGCCGAGACGGCCGTATTCGCGGCCACGGCCGCCGACGTCCGGCACACCGTGGTCGGCGGGCGCCATGTCGTACGGGACGGGGCTCACCAGCTCGTCCCGCGCGTCCCCGAGGCCCTGGCCGAGGCCGTCGCGGCCCTGCGGGACTGAGCCGTGACCGCCCGGCACGAAGCCGCGGCGCCGGCCGGGCCGCCGCCCCGCCGGAACCGACCCGACGGCCGCCGCGGCGGCCGATGAAGGAGAACGCCCCCGCGATGACGACCGCCACCGCCATCATCGACATCTCCACCCTCGTCACCAACGACCCCTCCCTCGGCGAAGGCCCCCTCGGTCTGATCCAGGACGCGGCCGTCGTCATCGACGGCGACCGCGTCGCCTGGGTCGGTGAGTCAAGCAAAGCACCCGCCACCGACAGCCGGGTCGACGCGGGCGGCCGGGCGCTGCTCCCCGGCTTCGTCGACTCCCACTCCCACGTGGTCTTCGCGGGCGACCGGACGCAGGAGTTCAACGCCCGGATGTCCGGCCGCCCCTACAGCGCGGGCGGCATCCGCACCACCGTCGCCGCCACCCGCGCCGCCTCCGACCAGGACCTGAGCGCGAACGTGGCGCACTACGTCCGGGAGGCGCTCCGCCAGGGCACCACCACCATGGAGATCAAGTCCGGCTACGGCCTCACCTCCCAGGACGAGGCCCGCTCGCTGGAGATCGCCGCCGCCCACACCGACGAGGTCACCTTCCTCGGCGCCCATGTGGTGCCGCCGGAGTTCGCCGACGACCCCGCCGCGTACGTGGACCTGGTCACCGGCCCGATGCTGGACATCTGCGCCCCGCACGCCCGCTGGATCGACGTGTTCTGCGAGGAGGGCGCCTTCGACGGGGACCAGGCCCGGGCCGTCCTCACCGCCGGGGTACGGCACGGCCTGACCCCGCGCGTGCACGCCAACCAGCTGACGCGGGGCCCCGGAGTCCAGCTGGCCGTCGAGCTGGGCGCCGCCTCCGCCGACCACTGCACCCACCTCTCGGACGCCGACGTCGACGCCCTGGCCCAGGGCGACACGGTCGCCACCCTCCTGCCGGGCGCCGAGTTCTCCACCCGCTCGCCGTACCCCGACGCGCGCCGGCTGCTGGACGCGGGCGCGACGGTGGCGCTCTCGCCCGACTGCAACCCGGGCTCGTCCTTCACCAGCTCCATGGCCTTCTGTGTGGCGCTGGCGGTCCGCGAGATGCGGATGACCCCGGACGAGGCCGTGTGGGCGGCCACGGCCGGCGGGGCGCGGGCCCTGCGCCGCACCGACGTCGGCCGGATCTCCCCGGGCGCCCGCGCCGATCTGACCCTGCTGGACGCCCCCTCGCACGTCCACCTCGCCTACCGCCCCGGCGTCCCCCTCGTCGCGGCGGTCTGGCGGGGCGGCGAGCTGATCTGACCGCGCCCGCGGCGGGCCGGTCATCCCACGCCGCTCATCCCACGCCGCTCAGCCCACGTCCAGCACCGCCTTGCCGCGCACCCGGCGGCCGAGCAGCGCCTCGGCCGCCTCGGCGGCCCGCGACCAGTCGCCCCGCCAGGCGATCTGCGGGTCAAGATCGCCGCGCGCCACGAGCCCGGCCAGCCACGACAGGTCCGCGCCCAGCCCGTCGGCGTCGTCCAGCAGGAAGTACGTGGTGATCGACCGGTTGTGCCGGTTCTGGTGGCCGAACAGAGCCCCGTACGGGAAGGTCTCGCCGTCGCCGCCGGTGTGCCCGAGCGCGACCAGCGTCCCGTGCGGCGCCAGCGCCTCGTAGACGGCGACCAGCCCGGCGCCGCCGATCAGGTCGATCACGCCGTGCACCGGCTCCGACGGCCTGACCGCCGTGCCCACGACGACCTCGTGCGCCCCCAGCGCCCGCAGCTCCGCCTCCTTCGACGGGTCCGACGTGGCCGCGACGACCTGGGCGCCGCCCCGGGCCGCGAGCTGGACGGCGAAGCGCCCGGCCCCGCCGCCCGCGCCGGTCACCAGCACCCGGCGGCCCAGGATCGGCCCGAGGCGGCGCAGCGCGCGCAGCGCGGAGCCCGCGGCCACCGGCAGGGTGCTGACCGCGCCGGGGTCGGTGCCGGGCGGGACGGTGCCCAGCAGGTCGGTGTCCACGGCCCGCAGCCGGGCCCAGGCGCCGGCGGCGCCCACGGTGACCACGGGCGTGCCGACGGCCGGGCCCGAGCCGTCCGCGGCCGCCCGCTCCACCACCCCCGCCGCGTCCCAGCCGGGCACGGATCCTTCGGCGCCGGCGGGCACCTCGAAGGCGACCTCGCCGTGATTGAGCGAGAACGCCTCGACTCGCACCAGCGCCTGGTGGGGCGCGGGCTCGGGGTCCGGTACCTCGGCGAGGGCCAGATGCCCGGGGGCCGTGTGGTCGATCGTCAGTGCGCGCAAGTCCGCCTCCGCGGTCCAGAAGAGTTGATCACGAGATCCAGCATAGTGCCACTGAGTGGCATAAGCCTTCAAGTGGCATAAGCGCGTGAGGGGCATAAGCATCTGAGGGGCGAACGCGCCGGAGACGCATCCGGCGCCGGGAGGTAGGCTGCCCGGCGTGGTGAACGAACTGCCCCTGCGCGAGCGCAAGAAGCTGCGCACCCGAGAGGCCCTCGTCGAGACGGCGCTGGCGCTCTTCTCGGAGAAGGGATTCGCCGCCGTCACGCTCGACGAGCTGGTGGCCGCGGTGGAGGTGTCCAAGCGCACCTTCTTCCGCACGTTCGCCTCCAAGGAGGACGTCGCGCTCGCGCCCGAGAAGGAGCTGTGGCGCGCGTACGCCGAGCGCATCGAGGCGCGGCCGCTGACCGGCCCGCTGCTGACGACGCTTCAGGACACGCTCTTCACGTCGGTGGCGGACATGGCGGACGGCTGGGAGCGCCGCTTCCGCGCCAGCCGCGCGCTCGCCGACCGCACCCCGGCGCTGACCGCGCACAGCCTCCGGCACTGCGCGGACGTCACCGACGCGCTCGTGGCCTCCGTCGCGAGCCGTCATCCGGCCGACGAGCTGCGGGTGCGGCTGCTGTTCGAGCTGATGCTGGCGGCCTGGCGCCACGCGCTCAAGGAGTGGGCGGGGCAGCCCGGCGACCCCGGGCGCGACGCGCTGCGGAGCAGGACGCGGGAGGCGTTCGACGCGATCCCCGAGGTCGCGGAGCTGGCCCGGGGCACCGCCGGCGACTAGCGGGGAGTGGGCCGTCGGCGTTGTGCGGACGGGGCGTCATATTCCGTACGGGATCCGTACGGAAAGGGAAAGCGCGCGGGCGCGGATAAGGGCCCGTCCCCCCACGGGGGCGGGCCCTTATCCGTCTGCGGTGAGCGCTACTCCTCGACCATCAGGCCCCTGCGGAGCCGGACGAGTGTGCGCGACAGCAGCCGGGAGACGTGCATCTGGGATATGCCCAGCTCGTCGCCGATTTCCGATTGGGTCATATTCGCCACGAAGCGCAGCGAGAGAATCTTCCGGTCGCGCGGTGAAAGATTCGCGATGAGGGGTTTGAGGGATTCGACGTACTCGATGCCCTCGAGTCCGTGGTCCTCGTAGCCGATCCGGTCCGCGAGCGCGCCCTCGGAGTCGTCCTCCTCCGGCTGGGCGTCCAGCGAGCTGGCGGTGTACGCGTTGCTCGCGGCCATGCCCTCGATGACCTCGGCGGTGGTGATGCCGAGCCGCTCGGCCAGTTCGGCGGCGGTCGGGGCGCGGTCCAGCCGCTGCGCCAGCTCGTCACCGGCCTTGGCGAGGTCC
Organism: Streptomyces sparsogenes subsp. cuspidosporus; assembly: GCF_039532705.1. Taxonomy (NCBI): domain Bacteria; kingdom Bacillati; phylum Actinomycetota; class Actinomycetes; order Kitasatosporales; family Streptomycetaceae; genus Streptomyces; species Streptomyces sparsogenes. The sequence continues at coordinate 65,924 of NZ_BAAASD010000046.1, forward strand.
AGCCGCAGCTCCTGCAGCCGCCTGGGCACCCGCACCGACCAACTGGTGTCGCGGAAGAAGCGCTTGATCTCGCCGACGATGGTCGGCATCGCGAACGTGGGGAACTCGACGCCCCGGCTGAGCTGGAAGCGGTCGATTGCCTTGATCAGGCCGATGGTCCCGACCTGGACGATGTCCTCCATGGGCTCGCTGCGGGAGCGGAAGCGGGAGGCGGCGAACTTGACGAGGGCCAGGTTGAGCTCGACCAGGGTGTTGCGGACGTACGCGTATTCGTGGGTGCCTTCCTCGAGGGCCTCGAGGCGCTCGAAGAGGGTCTTGGACAACGCCCGCGCGTCCACCGGCCCCACCGTTTCGTACGGCGGGATCTCGGGTAGGTCGGCCAGTTCGGGCAGGTCCTCGAAAGAGTGCCCGGGGGCCGGGAGGCCGTCCGGGTCGGATGCGGACCGTGGTGCTGCGATTGTCGACGAGGCGGTGATCCGAGTGTCCTGAGTGGCTGATGTGTTCACAGAGGAATCGGTGCGCGATTCGTCGAGCCGGGGTGACATAGTCTCCTCCCTCATTCTCGGCATATGGCTGCCGACGCCATTACGAGCTGATGCGGTTTGCGGCGCCTCCAAAGCCGGTACGTGGCGGATGTGTCTCTCTACGCCTACCCGGAATCACCTCCACGTGGCAAGTCCAACTTGTCCATATTTGGCGAAGAATGTGAAATGTTCGGGTACCGGAGGCCGTGGAGAAGGCGTAATGTTCGATCCGCGCAATCGAAAGCAACGAGACGCCAGAAGAGGTGCGCACATGGACCGCCAGATGGTCGGCAGCGCCAGCAAGGGCCGGCTGCAGGTTGAGGTTCGGCACCACGGGGCGAGTGCGGTCGTGACGCCGGCGGGTGAGCTGGATCACCACACCGCAGAGGCGTTGCGGGAACCGCTGGAGGCCTGCGTGGAGGAGGGGCATGCACGACTCGTCGTGGACTGTTCCAAGCTGGAGTTCTGCGACTCCACCGGGCTCAATGTCCTCCTCGGTGCCCGGCTGAAGGCCGAGGCCAAGGGGGGTGCGGTCCATCTCGTCGCGATGCAGCCGGTTGTGGCGCGCGTGTTCGAGATCACAGGCGCGGAGGCCGTCTTCACGGTCCATGAATCGCTGGACGCGGCGCTCGTCGAGTGACGGCCGCCTCCTGTTTCCGACGCGTGTCCGGCACGTCGTCGACGCGTAGCCCGCGTCACACGAAACGTTCCCAGGAAGTGGGTGTTCTCACGCTTTCCTCGGGCAGGAGACAGGCTGAAACTGTTGAGAAGATCAGGTATCCCTTGTCCCTGAATCGGTGAATCGGTGAGGTGAAGCCGCTGATGAGCACCACCCGGCCGTACCCGCCGGGCGACCGTGGCGGCCCGGAGCCGGACGGCCCCGCCGCCTCGGCCACCCCAGCGGCGACCCCACCCGCCGGGGCCATCCGGCAGATCCGCAGGCTCCACCTGATCGGAGCCAGCGGCGTCGTGCCCCGCGCGCGCGACTTCACCCGGGAGGCGCTGCGCGACTGGGGCTGGCTCCCGGCCGTGACGGCGGATCAGCGGGCCGCCGCGGAGGATGTCCTGCTGGTCGTCTCCGAGCTGGTCACCAACGCCTGTCTGCACGCCGACGGACCGGAGGAGCTGCGTGTCAGCTTCTCGCCGAAGGTGCTCCGGCTCGAAGTGGTGGACCTCGGCTCGGGCACCCCCGCCCCGCGCTCCCCGCACCGCGCGGGCCGGCCCGGCGGCCACGGCATGTTCATCGTGCAGCGGCTGTGTCTCGACTGGGGGGTCGTCCGCAACGCCGACGGCACCGGCAAGACGGTCTGGGCCGAACTGGCCGCCCCCTCCTGACGCCCCGGGCCCGCCGACCGTCCGACGGACGCGGGGCCCGCGCGGGCGCCCCGGTTTCCCTGTCTTCACCCGCCGCGCGCCGAACCGGCGCGCACTTTGTCTTCCCTCGACAAGGTCCCGGGCGTACTGTCAGCGCCCGATCTGATGTGTCGTCAGTAACATTCGGCTGCGGCACTTGACGAGAGGGGATCTCGAGGTGTCCCACACGCATCGCCACGCCGCCCTCGGCCGTGGCGCAGCCCTCGCATTGGCCGCGGCCGTGGCCGGCTCCGCGGCACTCCTCAGCGCCCCGGCCGCGCGGGCCGCCACCGTGGACGTCGACTACAAGTGCAAGACGCCGATCGGTGACAAGAGCGCCGTCTCGCCCATCGACATCAAGGCCGTGAAGAGCGGCAGCGCGTACAAGCTCACCATGTCCTTCCAGAAGGGCGTCTCCTCCAGCCCGGTCGAGCTGGGCAAGGGCGCCATGCACCCGAGCGCGCTCATCAGGCTCGGCGGCGCGGAGACCGGCACCCTCCAGGTCTCCGGCCCCGCCAACGACCAGGCCATCCCCGCCAACACCCCGATAAAGATCAGCGATCTGTCGGGTACCTACACCCCGAAGAAGACCGGGAAGGTCACCTTCACCGCCTCGACCCTCACCATCAAGGCGCTGGGCACCACCACGACCTGCACCCCGGGCAACAACCCGGGACCCTCGCTGAGCCTGGACGTCACGGGCTCGGGCGGCTCGGGCGGGACCAGCGGCTCGGGCGGCACCGGCGGGTCGGGCGGTACGAGCGGATCCGGTACGGCCGGTACGAGCGGCACCAGCGGTGCGCAGACCTCCTCCGGCGGCAGCCTCCCGCAGACCGGACCCGCCGACTCCGCGATCGCCCTCGGCACCCTCGGCGCCACGGTGCTCCTCACCGGAGCGGCCGGAACCCTCTGGCTCACCCGCCGTCGGCGCCCGGGGGCCTGAGGCCCCGCGGATCCGAGGCCCCCGCACCAGGCCAGGGCCCTGCCCGTCGCCGCCCCGCGGCCACGCACGAGTACGAGCACCAGCCCCCGAGGAGCCGCCGATGCCGTCTCGTCTCCGCCCCCGTGGCGCCCGGCCGGCCGCCGTCGCGCCCGCCCTCGCCGCCGCGCTGCTCACCGCGCCCGCCCTGCTCACCGCACCCGCCACGGCCGCCGGGCCGGACTGGACCGCGCGGCCCGCGGCCGGCGGCGCGGACGGGCCGGGCGCCGCCGGCCGGCCGTACTTCTACCTGGAGGGCGGGCCGGGCAGCGCGCTCCGGGACCGGCTCTCGATCGTCAACCGAGGCGACCGGCCCCGCACCGTACGGCTGCGCCCCACGGGCCCCTCCACCGGCCCTGACGCCCCGTCGGCGGCCCGGGGGAGCGGCGCGTGGATCGCGCTCGCCGCCGAGCGGGTCACGGTCCCCGCCCGCACCCGCGCCGACGTCCCCTTCACCCTCACCGTTCCGCCCGACGCCCCGCCCGGCGACCACCCCGGCGCCCTGGTCGTCACCGGCGGCGGCCGCGAGGTCCGGGTGCGGGTGCATCTGCGGGTCAGCGGGCCGGTGTTGGCCGCGCTGTCCGTCGAGGACGTGAAGGTGGTCAAGGCCGACCGCGGCGCCACCATCCACTACGCGCTCGTCAACCGCGGCAACACCGTGCTGACGCCCCGGCTGGCGGTGCGCGCCGACGGGCTGTTCGGCGAGGTGCTGCGCCGGGACGCCCGCCCGCTCCACGTCGAACTGGCACCGGGCCGCCGGGTGCGGCTGACCGAGAGGTGGCCGGGCGCGCCCGCCCTCGACTCGGTGGACGTCACCCTCACCGCGACCGCGGCGGGCGGCGCCCACGCGGCCGCATCCGCCGGATACACCCCCGTGCCCCGGGGCGCCCTGGCCGGGGCCGCGGCGCTGGCGCTGGGCCTGGCCGGGGCCGGGGGCGCCCGGCTGTGGCGGAGACGACGCGGGAGGCGCGGCGCCCGGGACGGCGAGGCGGCCGCGGCCCCGACGCGAGAGGCAGGGGAAGCGCGGGAGGCACGGGAGGCGCGCGAGGCACGGGAGCCGGCGGGCACGGGGTCAGGAGCCAGGACGTGACAGGCCGTACGGACGCGATCCCCGCCCCCGCCGCCACCCCCGGCCCCGCCGTGCTCCCCCGCGCGCCCCGCCGGCCCGGCACGCCCCGCCGGCCCGGCGCGCCCCGCCCACCCCGT
>NZ_BAAASD010000047.1:0-69704 GCF_039532705.1 Streptomyces sparsogenes subsp. cuspidosporus
GCCTTCACCGCGGGCCTGTCCGTGGACTGGAAGGCCTGGTACGGCGTGGACCCCGCCCCCGACGCACTGACCGGGGCCACCACCCCGGCCCCGCCCGTGCTCGACCTGCCCACCTACGCGTTCCAACGCCGGCACTACTGGATCGACCCCTCCACCATCGGCGGCCAGGGCGACCCCCACAGCCTCGGCCTCGCCTCCGCCGACCACCCGCTGCTCGGCGCCGCCGTCCGGGTCGCCGAGAGCGAGGAGGTGGTGCTGACGGGCCGGATCTCGACCGCCGGACACTCCTGGCTGGCCGACCACGCGGTGGCCGGCTCGGTGTTCCTGCCCGGCACGGCGTTCGTCGACCTCGCCGTGCGGGCGGGGGACGAGGTGGGCTGCGACCGCGTCGAGGAACTGGTCCTGGAAACCCCCCTCGTCCTCCCCGAGGAAGGGGCGCTCCAGCTCCAGCTCGTCGTCTCCGCGCCACGCCAGGACGGCGGCCGCGGCTTCACCGTCCACGCGCGCGCCGACGGCCCCGACGACACCGACCGGCCGTGGACCCGGCATGCGAGCGGCACCCTCACCACGGGTGCCCGGCCGGACGACTTCGACTTCACCCAGTGGCCCCCGGCCGACGCCGAGCCGCTGTCCCTGGACGGTCTCTACGCCGGCCTCGCCGAGGCGGGCTACGGCTACGGGCCGGCGTTCCGCGGTCTGAAGGCCGCCTGGCGCCGCGGGGACGAGGTGTTCGCCGAGGCCGCGCTCGCCGGTGAACTGCACGGGGAGGCCGGACGGTTCGGCCTGCACCCCGCCCTGCTGGACACCGCGCTGCAAGCCGGCGGCATCGGACAGGGCGGCCCGCCCGACGGGCGGATGCTGCTCCCGTTCACCTGGAACGGCGTGTCGCTGTACGCCACCGGCGCCTCGGCGCTGCGTGTCCGTATGGTCCCCAACGAGACGGCCGACGGGGTGTCGCTGAGTGTCGCGGACCCCTCGGGCCGTCAGGTCGCCTCCGCCGACGCGGTGGTCTTCCGCCCGGTCTCCCTGGAGCAGCTGAGCCGGGGCGGTTCCGAGCCCGACTCGCTCTACCGCGTCGAGTGGATCTCCGTCGAGCCCGGGCCGGAGGCGCTCGCCGACCGCGCCTGGGAGGTGGTGGGCGCCGACGGCCTCGGCATCACGGACGCGCTGGAACGCGCCGGACACGCCGTGCGCGCCACCACGGACCTCGAGGAGGCGGCGCGGTACGTCGACGACGGCGCCCCCGCGCCCGACCTGATGGTGCTGCCCTGCGCACCCCTCGCCGACAGAGCGACCGCCCTCGACCCCGGCCTCGCCACCGCGGTCCACGACGAGACCGCGCGGCTTCTCGGGGTCGTGCAACGCTGGCTCGCGGACGAGCGGTTCGCCGTCTCCCGGCTGGTGGTGGTCACCCGTGGCGCCCAGTCGACCAGCGGCGACGAAGGGGTCACCGACCTGGTGCACTCCGCCCTCTGGGGTCTGGTGCGCTCCGCACAGCTGGAGAACATCGACCGGTTCGTCCTGGTCGACCTGGACGGCACCGACCCGGACGCGGCGGCGCTGCTGCCCGGCGCCCTCTCCGCCGCCCTCGGGGCGGGCGAGCCGCAGGTGGCGGTGCGCCAGGGCGGAGTCGTCTGCCCGCGGCTGGCCCGCACCGGCCAGGACACCGCCCTCACCCCGCCGGACCTGCCCGCCTGGCGTCTGGACACCACCGACGCCGACGGCCCGGAAGGCCTCGCCCTGGTGCCCCACCCCGAGGCGGCGGCGCCGCTGGAGAAGGGCCAGGTCCGCATCGCCGTGCGGGCCGCGGGCCTGAACCTCCACGACCTCCGCACCGGCCCGGACACGCGTCCCGACCGCGGCGCCCCGGTCGGCGAGGGGGCCGGGGTGGTCGTCGAGACCGGGCCCGAGGTCACCGGGCTCGCCCCCGGCGACCGTGTGATGGGAGTCTTCCCCCGTGCGTTCGGCCCGCTGGCCGTCGCCGACCGGGACAGCGTCGTACCCCTGCCCGCCGGCTGGTCGTACGCCGACGCCGCCACCATGCTGGCCTCGACCGAGGTGGCCCCCGGGCGCGTCGGCGAGATCCTCACCGAGGTCGTGGACCTCATGGAGCGCGGCGTCCCGCGGCCCCTCCCGGCGAGGACCTGGGACCTGCGCCACGCCCCCGACGCGTTCCGGTACCTCGGCCGGGCCCGGCGTCCCGACAAGGTCGTGCTGACCCTCCCGGCGCCCCTCGACCCCGAGGGCACCGTACTGATCACCGGCGGCACCGGCACGATCGGCGGCGTGGTCGCCCGCCATCTGGTCACCACGCGGGGCGCCCGTCACCTGCTGCTGACGAGCCGCCGGGGCGCCGAAGCGCCCGGCGCCGCCGCGCTGCGCGACGAACTGACCGCCCTGGGCGCCGAGGTGACGGTTGCCGCCTGCGACGCCGCCGACCGCGACGCCCTGACGGAGCTGCTGGCGGACATCCCCGCGGCGCATCCGCTGACCGGCGTCATCCACGCCGCCGGCGTGATCGACGACGGCACCATCCCCTCCCTCACCGGCGAGCGGCTGCGCGCGGTGCTGCGGCCCAAGGTGGACGCGGCGGTCAACCTGCACCAGCTGACCCGGGAGAAGGACCTCGCGGTCTTCGTGCTGTTCTCGTCGACCGGCGGCGTGACCGGCGTCGGCGGCCAGGGCAACTACACGGCGTCCAACGCCTTCCTGGACGCGCTCGCCCAGGACCGCCGCGCCGCCGGGCTCCCCGGCCAGTCGCTCTCCTGGGGGTACTGGGAGCAGACCAGCGGCATCACCGGCACCCTGGACGAGCGCGACATCGCGCGCATGGAGCGCTCCGGTATCCGGGCGATGTCGTCCGAGCAGGGCCTGGCCCTGTTCGACGCGGCCGAGCGCCGGCCCGAAAGCCTGCTGGTGCCCGCCCGCCTCGACCCGGAAGCGCTGCGGGACCTCGCCGACGCCCATGTCCTGCCCCGCGTCCTCAGCGGCCTGGTGAGGCAGCCACCCGCCCGGCGCGCCGCCGCGGCGGGGCAGGCCGCCACCGGGGACGGCCCGACGATGGCGGAGCGCCTGGCGGGCCTCTCGGCGGCCGAGCAGGGCCGCACCCTGCTGGAGCTGGTGCGGCGCAATGTGGCGGCCGTGCTCGGACTCGGCGATGTCCTCGCGGTCGATCCGACACGGCCCTTCAAGGAGATCGGTTTCGATTCACTGACCGCGGTGGAGCTGCGCAACCGGCTCAGCCGGGCCACCGACACCACGCTGCCCTCCACCCTCGTCTTCGACATCCCCACCCCCGCGCTGCTCGCCGAGCACCTGCGGGAGCAACTGGTCTCCGAGGGGCTGAGCGGGTCGGAGGCCCTGATCCAGGAACTCGACCGGCTGGAGGACCACGTCGACCTGCTCCTCGACGACGGGGAACGGGACGCCGTGACGGCCCGCCTCGAAGCGCTGCTGGCGCGGTGCCGCCAGAAACCCACGGCTGCGGAGGGCCACGGCGTCGCGGAGCGGCTCCAGGACGCCTCGGCCGACGAAGTACTCCAGTTCATCGACTCCCACCTGGGAAGGGCCTGAAAGAGGACGCCATGGCGAACCAGGAACAGCTGGTCGACTACCTCAAACGGGTGGCGACCGACCTGCATGACACTCAGCAGCGCCTCCGCGAGGTGGAGGCCCGGGACCGCCGGCCGATCGCGATCGTCGGCATGGCCTGCCGGTTCCCCGGTGGCGCGGACACGCCGGAGGCCCTGTGGGAGCTGGTGTCCGAGGGCCGCGACGTGATCTCCCCCATGCCCGACGACCGGGGCTGGGACCCCGGCATGTTCAACGACTCGGGCGAGACCGGCACCAGTTATGTGCGCGAGGGCGGATTCGTCCACGACATCGCCGACTTCGACGCCGACTTCTTCGACATCAACCCGCGCGAGGCGCTGGCCATGGACCCCCAGCAGCGCCTGCTGCTGGAGACCTCCTGGGAGGCCATCGAGCGCGCCCGCATCGACCTGACCTCGCTGCGCGGCAGCAAGACCGGGGTCTTCGTCGGCGGCAGCACCGTCTACTACGCGGGGAACGCCGCGGGCGTGCCGCAGGACGTCGCCGGGTACCTGGCCACCGGGCTGGCCGCCAGCTCGATGTCCGGCCGCATCTCCTACACCTTCGGCTTCGAGGGCCCCTCCTTCACGGTGGACACCGCCTGCTCCTCGTCCGGGGTGGCCCTGCACCTGGCGGTGCAGGCCCTGCGCAGGGGAGAGTGCTCCCTCGCGCTGGCCGGCGGGGTGTGCGTGATGGCGACCCCCGGCACCTACCTGGAGTTCAGCAAGCTGAACGGGCTCGCGGCCGACGGCCGGTGCAAGGCGTTCGCGGCGGCGGCCGACGGCTTCGGGCCCGCCGAGGGGGTGGGCGTTCTGCTGGTGGAACGGCTCGCGGACGCCGAGCGCCTCGGGCACCCCGTGCTCGCCGTGATCCGCGGCTCCGCGATCAACCAGGACGGCGCCTCCAACGGCCTCACCGCGCCCCATGGCCCCGCCCAGGAACGCGTCATCCGCGCGGCGCTGGCCGACGCCCAGCTGTCCCCCCGGGACATCGACGTGGTGGAGGCGCACGGCACCGGCACCTCGCTGGGCGACCCCATCGAGGCACAGGCGCTGATCGCCGCCTACGGCCGGCGGCGCGCCGACGGCGGCCCGCTGTGGCTGGGCTCGGTCAAGTCCAACATCGGGCACACCCAGGCCGCCGCCGGCATGGCCGGGGTGATCAAGATGGTGCACGCGTTGCGCGAGGGCCTCCTGCCGCGCACCCTGCACGTGGACGAACCCACCCCTCAGGTGGACTGGTCCGAGGGCACCGTGCGGCTGCTCACCGAGGCGCGGCCGTGGCCCGAGACCGGCGGTCCACGCCGGGCCGGCGTGTCCTCCTTCGGCATGAGCGGCACCAACACCCACGTCATCCTCGAACAGGCCCCGCCGGCCGAGGAGCCCGCCCCCGCCGCCGAGTTGCCGGTCGTCCCGTGGCTGGTGTCCGGGCGTGGCGAGGCGGCGCTGCGCGCCCAGGCCGCCCGGCTGCGGGACTTCCTCGCCGAGCGGCCGGAGGCGAGCCCCACCCGCGTCGGGATCGCCCTGGCCGGCTCGCGCGCCGCGCAGTCGCACCGCGCCGCCGTGGTCGCCGCCGACCGCGGCGCCCTCCTGGCCGGGCTGGGCTCGCTGGCCGAGGGAACCCCCGCCGGCCACGTCGTCACGGGCGCGGTGAACCCCGGCGCGACGGCGTTCGTCTTCCCCGGCCAGGGCTCGCAGTGGGCCGGCATGGCCCTCGCCCTGGCCGACGCCTCACCGGTGTTCGCCGAACACTTCCGCCGCTGCGCCGAAGCGGTCGAACGGCACACCGACTACACCGTGGAGTCGGTGCTGCGAGCCGATCCCGGCGCCCCCTCGCTGGAGCGGGTGGACGTGGTCCAGCCCGTGCTGTGGGCCGTGATGGTGGCCCTCGCCGAGCTGTGGCGTTCCCACGGAGTGGAGCCCGCGGCCGTGGTGGGCCACTCCCAGGGCGAGATCGCGGCGGCGTGCGTCGCGGGCGTCCTGTCGGTGGACGACGCCGCCCGCGTCGTGGTGCTGCGCTCCCAGGTGCTTCCCGAGCTGTCCGGCCGTGGCGGCATGGCCTCCGTGGCGCAGCCCGTCGAGCTGGTGGAGAAACACCTGGAGCGCTGGGACGGGCGGCTGAGCGTGGCCGCCGTCAACGGCCCCTCCTCGACCGTGGTCTCCGGCGACGCCGACGCCCTCGAGGAACTGCTGGAGGGCTACGAGGCCGACGGCGTGCGCGCCCGGCGCGTCCCGGTGGACTACGCCTCGCACTGCGCCCACGTCGACGCGCTGCGCGACCCGCTGCTCGAGGCCCTGGCGGGCATCGAGCCGAAGGCCGGCACCGTCCCGCTGTACTCGACCGTCACCGGGCGGCGTATCGACGGCACCACCATGGGCGCCGACTACTGGTACACCAACCTCCGCCGGCAGGTGAGGTTCCAGGAGGCCACCGAGGCGCTTCTGGCCGACGGGCACGGCGTGTTCATCGAGTGCAGCCCGCATCCGGTCCTCACCATCGGCGTGCAGGAAACCATGGACCAGTCGGGGGCCAACGCCACGGCCCTCGGCACCCTGCGCCGGGACGAGGGGGGCTGGGACCGCTTCCTCCTCGCGCTGGGCCAGGCCCACGCCCATGGCGCCACGGTGGACTGGAGCGCGGTGTTCCCGGACGGGACCAGCCCCGCCGACCTGCCCACCTACGCGTTCCAGCGGCGGCGCTACTGGCTGGACGCCACCGCCGGCGCGGCGGGCGACCCCACGAGCCTCGGCCTCGCGCCGGCCGACCACCCGCTGCTGGGAGCCGTCACCGTCCTCGCCGAGGGCGACGAGGTGGTCCTGACCGGCCGGCTCGGCCTGGACACCCATCCGTGGCTGGCCGACCACGCGGTGGCCGGCGCGGTGCTGGTGCCCGGCGCCGTGTTCGTGGAACTGGCCGTCAGGGCCGGTGACGAGGTGGGCTGCGACCGCCTCGAGGAAATGGTGCTGGCGAGCCCGCTGGTCCTCCCCGAGCAGGGCGGCTTCGACCTCCAACTCGTGGTGGGCGGCCCCGACGAGGACGGCCGCCGCACGCTCGGAGTGTACGCCCGCCCGTCCGGGTCCGACCGGCCGTGGAGCCGGCACGTCACCGGCGTCCTGGCGGCCGGCGGGGCCGCCCGGCCGTTCGACCTCGCCCAGTGGCCGCCCGAAGGTGCCCAGCCCGTGCCCGTGGAGGGCTGCTACGACCAGCTCGCCGAGGGCGGCTACCGCTACGGCCCCGCCTTCCGCTCGCTGCGCGCCGTGTACCGGCGCGAGACGGAGGTGTTCGCCGAGGTCGTCCTCCCGGAGGAGCAGCGCGGGAAGGCCGCCGCGTTCGGCATCCACCCCGCTCTGCTGGACGGCGCGCTGCACGCCAGCGGACTGAGCGCGGTGCGCGGCGACAGCGAAGGCCGGATGGCGCTGCCGTTCGCCTGGAACGGCGTGTCGCTGGCCGCCACCGGCGCCGAGTTGCTGCGCGTCAGACTCGCGCCGGTCGGCGACGACGGCATGTCCGTCCAGGCCACCGACGCCTCGGGACACCCGGTGATCTCCATCGAGGCCCTGGTGACGCGGCCGTTCACGGCCGAGCAACTCCCGGGCGGCGGCGAGGACACCGGGGACACGCTCCTCCGGGTGGCGTACACCCCCCTGACCGGCCCCCGGACCGGCGCCCCCACCGACGACTGGGCCGCGATCGCCACCGGCACCGAGCCCACCCACCACGGAGTGCGCCGCTACGAGGACCTCGACGCGCTCGCCGCCGCGGTGGACGGCGGCCTGCCCGCCCCGCCGGCGGCCCTGCTGCCCTGCGAACCGGTGCCGGACGACGGGGACCTCCCCGGCACGCTGCGCCGCCGGCTGGGCGAGGTGCTGCACACCGTCCAGCGCTGGCTCGCCGACGAGCGGTTCGCCGCCTCCCGGCTGGTGGTGGTCACCCGCGGCGCGGTCGCCGCCGCCGAGGGCGAGGACGTCACCGACCTCGTCCACGCCCCGGTGTGGGGCCTGATCCGCTCCGCGCAGTCCGAGCATCCGGACCGGCTGGTCCTGGTGGACCTGGAGGGGCCCGAGCTGCCGGAGGCGGTCGCCGCGGCGGTGGCCGCCGGCGAGCAGCGGATCGTCGTCCGCGACGGGACGGTGCGGGTCGCCGGCCTGGTCCCCGCGGCCTCCGGCGGCGCGCTGACGCTGCCGGAAGACCCCGACTGGCGGCTGGACATCGCCGGGCCCGCCACGCTGGAGAACCTGGGCCTGGTGGCGGCGGAGGAACCCGGGCCGCTCGCCCCCGGCCGGATCCGCGTCCGGGTCCGCGCCGCCGGCGTCAACTTCCGGGACGTGCTGATCGCGCTCGGGATGTACCCGGGCGACGGGGCGTTCCGCGGCAGCGAGGGCGCGGGGGTGGTGGTCGAGGCGGCCCCGGACGTCACGTCGGTGGCCGTCGGCGACCGCGTGATGGGCATGTTCCAGGGGGCCTTCGGCTCGACCGCCGTGGCGGACGCCCGCTCCGTCGTGCCCGTCCCGGCGGGCTGGACCGACGAGCAGGCGGCGGCCGTGCCGATCGCGTTCGTGACCGCCTGGTACGGGCTGGTGGACCTCGCCGGGCTCAAGGCGGGCGAGTCGGTCCTCGTCCACGCCGCCACCGGCGGCGTGGGCACGGCGGCCGTGCAGATCGCCCGCCACCTGGGCGCCGAGATCTACGCCACCGCCGGCCCGGGCAAACACGCCGTGCTGGAGGCGATGGGCATCGACGAGGCCCACCGCGCCTCCTCCCGCGACCTGGACTTCGAGGACACCTTCCGCGCCGCCACCGGCGGCCGCGGCGTCGACGTGGTCCTCAACAGCCTCACCGGCGAGCACACCGACGCGTCCCTGCGCCTGCTGGCCGAGAAGGGCCGGTTCGTGGAGCTGGGCATGACCGACGTCCGCGACCCCGAGCAGCTCGCCGGGCCGTACCCCGGCGTCCGCTACCGCGTCCTCGACCTGAGGGAGCCGGGAGAGGACGGCATCGGCCGCATGCTGACCGGGATCCTCGGCCGGTTCGCGCGCGGCGAGCTGACCCACCCCGCGGTCCGCGCCTTCGACATCCGCCGGGCGCGCGACGCGTTCCGGCTGATGAGCCGCGCCGCTCACATCGGCAAGATCGTGCTGACGCTGCCGAGGCCGCTCGACCCGGAGGGCACGGTCCTGGTCACCGGTGGCACCGGCACCCTGGGCGGCCTGATCGCCCGCCACCTGGTGACCCGTCACGGGGTGCGGCACCTGCTGCTGACCAGCCGCCGGGGCCCCGAGGCACCCGGCGCCCCCGCCCTGCGCGAGGAGCTCGCCGCGCTGGGCGCCACCGTGACCGTCACGGCCTGCGACGCCGGCGACCGCGAGCGGCTCGCCGAGGTGCTGGCCGCCGTCCCCGACGCCCACCCGCTGACCGGGGTGGTGCACTGCGCCGGCGTGCTCGACGACGGCATGGTCGAGGCGCTGACCCCCGAGCAACTGGCCCGGGTGCTGCGGCCGAAGGCCGAGGCCGCGCTGCATCTGCACGAGCTCACCCAGGGCGCCGACCTGGCGCTGTTCGTGCTGTTCTCCTCCATCGTCGGGGTGTACGGCAACCCCTCGCAGGCCAACTACGCCGCCGCCAGCACCTTCCTGGACGCCCTGGCCCACCACCGCCGGGCCCACGGGCTGCCCGCGCAGTCCCTGGCCTGGGGGATGTGGGAGGAGACCAGCGCGCTCACCGGCGAGCTGGACGACGGCACCCGGCAGCGCATCCGCCAGGCCGGTATGGATCCGCTGCCCACCGAACAGGCCCTGGCGCTGTTCGACCGGTCGTACGCCGCGGGCGACGCGCTGCTGGTCCCGGTCCGGCAGTCCGCGGCGGCCTCGCGTGGCGGCCCGGCCGCCGGCCGCGGCAGGGCACGGCGGGTCGCGGACAGCGGCGTGGCGGGCAGCGGCGGCCCGTCGCTGGCGGACCGGGTCGCCGCGCTGCCGGAGGCGGAACGCGACCGCTGTGTGCTGGAGGCGGTGCGCGCGCACATGGCGGCCGTCCTCGGCCACGGCTCGGCCGGCGAGATCGCCCCCGACCGGACGTTCAAGGAGCTGGGCTTCGACTCGCTGACCGCCGTCGAGCTGCGCAACCGGCTCTCGGCCGCCACCGGCCTGCGCCTGCCCGCCACGCTCGTCTTCGACTTCGCCGACCCCGTGGCGCTGGCCGAGCACCTGCGCGAGCGGATCGCCCCGCCCACCGAGCTGGGCCCGCCCACCGAGCTGGGCCCGCCCACCGGTCCGAGCGCCCCCGCCGACCCGAGCCCGCCCCCCGGCCTGCCGGAGGGCCCGTCCACCGATCCGCGCGAGAGCCGGGTCCGGCAGGTGCTGGCCGCCGTCCCGCTGCGCCGGCTGGAGGAATCCGGCCTGCTGGAGGCACTGCTGCGGCTGGGCGACGAGGGGCCCGGGGAAGCGGACACCACGGGGGCGCGACCCGCGGACGGACCCCGCGACGACACCCTCGCCCCCGATTCCGCGGACATCGCCTCCATGGACCTCGAGGAACTGGTGAACGCGGCCTTGCGCAACGACGAGTCCTGACGTGTGCCGTCCCTTCGGAGGAATGTCATGACAGTGGCCGACGCCAAGGTCGTCGAGGCCCTGCGCACCTCGCTCCTGGAGGCCGAGCGGCTGCGCAGGGAGAACGAGCGGCTGCGCGCGGCACCCCGGGAGCCCGTCGCCATCACCGGGATGGCCTGCCGCTACCCCGGGGGTGTCGAGTCGCCGGACGACCTGTGGACACTGCTGACCGAGGAGCGGGACGCGATCGGCGCCTTTCCCACCGACCGGGGCTGGGACCTGGACGGCCTGTGCGGGCCGGACGCCCACCCGGATGTGCGCAGCGCGGTCGGGGAGGGAGGCTTCCTCGGCGACGCCGGCGTGTTCGACCCGGCGCCGTTCGGGATCTCCCCGGGCGAGGCCGCGGTGATGGACCCTCAGCAGCGGCTGCTGCTGGAGACCACCTGGGAGGCGTTCGAACGGGCCGGGATCGACCCGCGGTCGGTCCGCGGCGGGCGCTGCGGCGTCTTCGTGGGCACCACCGGCCAGGATTACACCCCGCACCTGAAGGACGTCCCCGACGAGCTGCTCGGCCACCTCGCCTCCGGCGGGTCGCGCGCCGTGCTCTCCGGCCGCCTCGCCTCCGTCTTCGGCCTCGAAGGGCCCACCGCCACCCTCGACACCGCCTGTTCCGGTTCCCTGGTGGCGCTGCACCTGGCCTGCCAGTCGCTGCGCGGTGGCGAGTGTTCCATGGCCCTGGCCGGCGGAGTCACCGTGATGTCCAGCCCGGAGACGTTCATCGGGACCGGCCGGGGGATAGGGCTGCCCGCCGCCACCCGCTGCCGCTCGTTCGCCGACGGGGCCGAGGGGATCGCCTTCGCCGAGGGGGTGGGCGTGGTGCTCCTGGAGCGCCTCTCCACCGCCCGCGCGCACGGGCGGCCCGTGCTCGCCGTCATCCGCGGCAGCGCGATCGGCCAGGAAGGCACCAACAACGGCGTGAGCGCGTCGAACGGCCCCGCCCAGCAGCGGCTGATCAGACAGGCGCTGGCCGCCGCGGGGCTCCAGCCGCACGAGATCGACGCCGTCGAGGGTCAGGGCACCGGCGGCCTGCTCAGTGACGCGGTGGAGGCCCAGGCGCTGGCGTCCGTCTACGGAGCGGACCGCCCGGCCGACCGCCCGCTGCTGCTGGGGGCGGTGAAGTCCAACCTCGGCCACACGCAGGGGGCCAGCGGCATGGCCGGGGTGATCAAGACGGTCCAGGCCATGCGCCACGGCGTCCTGCCGCGCACCCTGCACACCGAGGTGCCCTCACCGCACATCTCCTGGAAGCGGGGCCGGATCCGGCTGCTCACCGCCGCCACGCCCTGGCCCGGGACCGGCCGGCCACGGCGGGCCGGGGTGTCCGCGTTCGGATTCGGCGGCACCAACGCACACGTCATCCTCGAACAGGCGCCGCACGAAGACGAGCCGTCCCCGGCACCCGAAGCGGAAGGAGGGCCGGGGAGCGCCGGCGTGGTGCTCTGGCCGCTCTCCGGCTGCGACCCCGACGCGCTGCGCGCCCAGGCGGCCCGGCTGCTGGCCCACCTCGACGAGCGGCCCGGCCTCCGGCCGGACGACGTCGGACTGTCGCTGGGGACGTCCCGGGCCGCGCTGGAACACCGCGGCGTGGTCGTCGGCGAGAGCCGCCAGGAGCTGCTGGACGGACTGCGGGCCCTGGCCGAGGGAACACCCGCGCCCCACGTCACGCGGGACGTGATCGGACGCCGGCCCCGGCTCGTCGTCCTGTTCACGGGCCACGCCCCCGCGCCCGGCACCGGCAAGCAGCTGTACGACGCCTTCCCGGCGTTCGCCGGCGCGTTCGACACGGTCTGCGCCGCGCTCGACGCCCACCTGGGCTTCCCCGCCCGGGACGCGATGCTCACCGGCGCGGATCCCATCTCGGTGGCCGTCCCCGGCCCGGCCCGGGCCTTCGCGATCCAGGTGGCGCTGTTCCGGCTGGTCGAGTCGTGGGGGACGCGGCCCGGCGCGGTGCGCGGCCACGGCATCGGCCGCCTCGCCGAGGAGCACGTCAGCGGGCGGCTGCCACTGCCCGACGCCTGCGCGGCGCTGACCGGCCCGCACGAGGACCCGGGCCCGCCGCGGGACTTCGCCGGCCAGGTCCGCGACCTGGCCGGAGACGGCACGGTCTACCTGGAACTGGGCGGCCACGAGGTGGCCGGACTCCTCGACGGCGCGGGGGCGCACGCGGTGGCCGCGCTGCGGCCCGGCGTCGCGGAGGTCACCTCCGCTGCCGCCGCCCTCGCCCGGGCGCACGCCCGCGGCGCCGCCGTGGACTGGCGGGCGGTGTTCGGGCCCGGCGCCCGCCGCGTCGAGCTGCCCACCTACGCCTTCCGGCGCGGACGGTACTGGCGCGCCGTGTTCGACATGAGCCTGGTACGGCCCGACCGGTAAGCAGAGGAGACACGGTGCTCAACGAGCGCACCCGAAAGAAGATCGCACGCGAACACAGCCGGCGCCTCAGCGAGGGCGACATCGACGGGCTTCTCGGCCTGTACGCCGAGGACGTCACGTTCGAGGCCCCCGTCGGGGCCGGCCGCCTGGCCGGCCACGAGGCGCTCCGCGCGCACTTCGAGAGCGCCGTCGCCGGAAACGTCGACGAGACGATCGTGGAGTCGGTCGTGGGACAGGACGGCACACACGTGCTGTCCCGGATCACCGCGGTCATGGACTACCGGCCCAGCGGCCCGCTGTACGCCGACCGCGGCTGGCTGCCCGCGCCCGAGGGCGCGGAGCCGACCGCCCTGCGCTGCCACTACGCGTTGCTGCTGCGCGTCGGCGAGTCCGGCCTCATCGAGGACATGCGAGCGTACTGGGGCAAACCCGACCTGGAGACCTCGGTCGACGGCAGGTCGGGGCCGTTCGCCGGGCCTTCGGTGATCGACCCCGACGAGGCGGCCCTCAGGGAGCTGCCCCACAACTACCTCCGGCTGCTGCAGAAAGGGGACGTGGAAGGGACCGTCGCCCTGTTCACCGACGACATCGTCTTCGAGGACCCGGTGGGCGGCCTCTTGCTGCGCGGCAAGGACGCCCTGCGCGAGCACGCGTTCCGGGGCTCCGAGGGCAAGGTGCACGAGATGCTGGGCCGGCTCGTCACGTCGATGGACGGACGGTTCGTGGTGGTCCTGGGGGACGCCCGGGTCTACGTCCCGGCCCGGATGCGCATGCGCATGATCACCATCTGTGAGGTCAACGAGGACCGCCTGGGCGCGCACATCCAGGGGTTCTGGGGCCTCACCGACATGACGATCGGGATCCCCGACGACGACACCGCACCGGAGCCGGCGCCGGACACCGCGCGGCGGCCGGAACGGAAAGACGCACTTAAGCCGTTCGGGACACCCTCGTAATGGGCGCCCTGGGCGAAAGGCCAGTGTCCGCGCAGACGAGCCCGCTCCGAGAGGACTTGGTGCCATGACCACACCGACACGTGCCGTTGTGCTGGGCGGCGGATGGGCCGGCATGCTCACCGCCCATGTGCTGGCCCGCCACCTGGAATCCGTGACCGTGGTGGAGCGTGACATCCTGCCCGACGGGCCGCACCACCGTAAGGGGCAGCCCCAGGCCCGCCACGTCCACGTCCTGTGGTCCAGCGGCGCGGGCATCGTCGAGAACCTGCTGCCGGGCACCTCCGAACGGCTGATGGCGGCCGGCGCCCGCCGGATCGGCTTCCAGCGCGACCTGGTGACCCTGACGGCCTGGGGCTGGCAGTACCGCTTCCCCGCGACCGCGTACGCCATGATGTGCACCCGCCCCCTGCTCGACTGGGTGGTGCGCGACCAGATCCTCTCCGGCGGCCGGATCGAGGTGGAGCACGGCACCGAGGCCGTCGAGCTGGCCGGGGACCGCTCCCGGGTCACCGGGGTGCGGGTTCGGGACACGGGCGGCGGCGAGCCCAGGCTGCTGGAGGCCGACCTGGTGGTGGACGCCACGGGGCGCGCCTCGCGCCTCGGCCACTGGCTGGCGGCCCTCGGCCTGCCGGCCGTCGAGCAGGACGTGGTCGACGCCGGCATCGGCTACGCCACCCGCATGTTCAAGGCGCCCGAGGGCGCGGACGGAAACTTCCCCGCGGTCCAGGTCGCAGCCGATCCCCTCACCCGGCAACCGGGCCGCTTCGGCGTGGTCTACCCGCAGGAGGGCGGTCGCTGGCTGGTCACCCTGACCAGCACGCGCGGTGCTCCGCTGCCCAGCGACGAGGACGAGTTCACCGGCTACGCCAAGGTGTTGCGGCACTCGATCGTCAGCGACCTCATGAGCGTCGCCGAGCCCATCAGCCCCATCTTCCAGTCGCACTCGGGAGCCAACCGGCGCATGTATCCCGAGCGGATGCCGCGGTGGCCGGAGGGCCTGCTGATCCTCGGCGACTCGCTGGCGGCGTTCAACCCGGTCTACGGCCACGGCATGAGCGCGGCCGCCCGCGCCGCCGAGGCCCTGGACAAGCAGCTGGCCCGCGACGGCTTCGGCGAGGGCGGCACCCGGCAGGTCCAGCGCGCGCTCAGCGAGGTGGTCGACGACCCCTGGATCATGGCCGGGCTCAACGACATCCAGTACGTCAACTGCCGCAACCTCTCCAGCGACCCGCGGCTGACCGGCCCGGACGTCGCCGAGCGGCTCAGGTTCTCGGACTTCCTCTCCGGCAAGTCGATCCGCTCGCCGAAGGTGTGCGAGGTCACCACCGGCGTGCTGAGCCTGAACGCGCCGCAGAAGGCCCTCGGCGACTCCCGCTTCCTGTCGCTGCTGCGCACCGACACCAGCTACCCGGAGCTGGTCGAACCGCCGTTCCACCCCGAGGAGCTGGAGATGGTCGGGCTCAAGCCGTCCGGCATCGCCGCGAAGGGCGCCCTCGGCTAGCCCACCGCACCAGACCACGACGTACTCCCGCCAGCCCGATACGACACCGAGAGGGTGCAGCCATGGAACCCCACGAGGAAGCCACTCACGACGAGCAGTTCGCCGCGCGTCTCGCGTCCGCGACACCGGAGGAACGCCAGCGGCTGCTGGCCGGGCAGGTGCTCCACCGGGCCTCCGAGGTCCTCGACGTCCCCGCGCTGGACGAGGAGAGCAACTTCCTGGAGAACGGCCTGAGCTCGCTGAGCGCCGTGCAACTGGCCAAGAGCCTGATGAGCGACACCGGCCTCGAGGTCCCCCTCGTCGCGATCGTCGAGCACCCCACCTCCACCCTGCTCGGCAAGTACCTCGCGGAGACCTACGAGGCGGATGCGGCCTAGCCCGCGCCGCGATACCGCTCGACCGGTCACCGTCTCAACCCCTCTCCCAGCAGGCAAGGGATCCCCGCCATGAAGCTGTCCGTCCCGGTAGACCACGCAGTGCATGTGAACGTGCGGCACCGGCCGGGCCGCGACGGTCGGCCGTTCCTGCTGCTCCACGGGCTGGGGTCCAACGCCCGGCTGTGGGACGAGGTCGCCGACCTGCTCGCGGCCGCCGGCCATCCCGTCTACGCGCTCGACATGCGCGGACACGGTGACTCCGACCTGCCGGAGCACGGGTACGACAACGCCACCGCCGTGGCGGACCTGGTGGCCGTCTGCCGCGAGCTGCGGCTGACCGGAGCCCTGTTCGCCGGCCACTCCTGGGGCGGAAACCTCGCGGTGCGGCTCGCGGCCCAGCACCCCGAGCTGGCCGCGGGCCTCGCGCTGGTGGACGGCGGCTGGATCGGCTTCGTCGACACCTCCCGTTACGCCCCCACCCGGGAGAAGAGCGTGGAGCTCGCCGGATGGTGGCGCGACGTCACCGGAACCACCGAGGAGACCATGCGGGAACTCCTGCGGGGCCTCCACCCGAGGTGGTCGGAGACCGCCGTCTCGGCGAGCCTCGCCGACATGGTGCGAGGGCCGGACGGGCTGCTCGTGCAGCGGCTGCCGCTGGAGCACTACATGTCGCTCGCGGACAGCATGTGGCAGGACCCGCCCGCCCGCTGGTACCCCGACATCACGGTGCCCGTCCTGCTGCTCGTCGCCCTGCCCGCCCACGCCGCGTCCTGGGGCAGCTACGCCCGGAAGTGGGTGGCGGAGGCCGAGGCGGCCATCCCGCGGGCGGAGTCCCGCTGGTACGTCGACACCGACCACAACCTCCACGTGGAAGAACCCGAGCGGGTGGCCGGTGACCTGCTCGACCTGGCGCGCCTCGTGGACAAGCCGGCGCGGGAACGGCCCTGACATGGCGAACGACGAGAAGAAGCTCCTCGACTACCTCAAGCGCGTGACGGCCGATCTGCGCGAGACCCAGCGCCGGCTGAAGGACGTCGAGTACGCCCGCCACGAACCCGTCGCGATCATCGGCATCGGCTGCCGGTTCCCCGGCGGTGTGGAGTCCCCCGAGGACCTGTGGGACATGGTCGCCGCCGGCCGCGAGGGCACCGGCGGCCTGCCCGCCGACCGGGGCTGGGACCTCGAAACGCTCTACGACCCCGAACCCGGGCACCCGGGCACCAGCTATGTCCGAGCGGGCGGCTTCCTCCGCGACGCCGACCGGTTCGACGCCGCGTTCTTCGGGATCAGCCCGAACGAGGCGGTCACCATGGCCCCCCAGCAGCGGCTGGCGCTGGAGCTGGCCTGGGAGGCCGTCGAACACGCCCGCATCGACCCGCACACCCTGCGCGGGAGCGCCACCGGCACCTACCTCGGCTGCGACGGCCTCGACTACTTCCTCAACTCCTTCCAGGTGCCCGAGGGCGCGGCGGGCCAGCTGACGACCGGCAACTCGCCGAGCGTGGTCGCCGGACGCGTGGCGTACACCCTCGGCCTGGAGGGCGCCGCGGTGACGCTGGACACCGCCTGCTCCTCGGCGCTGGTCGCCATCCACCTGGCGTGCCAGGCGCTGCGGGAGGAAGAGGTGACGCTGGCGCTGGCCGGCGGGGTGTACGTGATGTCCTCACCGGCACCGCTGATCGGATTCAGCGAGCTGCGCGCCCTGGCCCCCGACGGCCGTGCCAAGCCCTTCTCGGCGGACGCCGACGGCATGAACCTCGCCGAGGGAGCCGGCGTCGTGCTGCTGGAGCGGCTGTCCGACGCCCGCCGCAACGGACACGAGGTGCTCGCGGTCATCCGCGGCTCCGCCGTCAACGAGGACGGTGCCAGCAACGGTCTGACCGCGCCGAACGGGCCCTCACAGCAGCGCGTCATCCAGCAGGCGCTGGCCAACGCCCGGCTCTCGCCGGCGGACGTGGACGCGGTGGAGGCACACGGGACGGGCACCGGCCTCGGCGATCCGATCGAGGCCCAGGCGCTGCTGGCCACCTACGGCCAGGAGCGGCCCGCGGAGCGGCCGCTGTGGCTGGGGTCGGTCAAGTCGAACATCGGGCACACCCAGATCGCCGCCGGCGCCGCGGGCGTCATCAAGATGGTCATGGCGCTGCGCCACGCCACGTTGCCGCGCTCCCTGCACATCGGCACGCCCACCCCGCACGTGGCCTGGGACTTCGGCGCGGTGCGGCTGCTCGACGAGGCCGTCGGGTGGCCCCGCGCCGAGCGGCCCCGGCGGGCGGGCGTGTCCGCCTTCGGTTTCTCGGGGACCAACGCGCACCTGATCCTGGAAGAGGCACCCTCGGACTCACCCCCCGCCGCTGAACCCGCCGCGCCCGCGGAGGGACACGCCGGGATCGTCACGCCCTGGGTGCTGTCCGCGCGCAGCGCGTCCGCACTGCGCGGCCAGGCCCGGCGGCTGCTCGACGCGGCGGCCGACGCCGACCCGCGGGCGGTGGGCTGGTCACTGGTGTCCACGCGCTCGGTGTTCGAGCACAGGGCGGTCGTCACCGGATCCGACACCGGGACGCTGCGGGAGCGGCTCGGCGCGCTGGCGGCGGGGGAGCCGGCGCCCGGAGTGGTGACCGGCGCGGCGGGCGCGCCGGGCGCCGGAGTGGTGCTGGTGTTCCCCGGCCAGGGCTCCCAGTGGCCCGGGATGGGCGCCGAACTGCTCGCCTCCGCACCGGTGTTCGCCGCCCGCATCGCGGAGTGCGAGGCGGCGCTCGCCCCGTATGTGGACTGGTCCCTGACGGATGTGCTGCGGGGCGCGGACGGCGCCGCCGACCTCGGCCGCGTCGATGTGGTCCAGCCGGTGCTGTGGGCCTCGATGGTGTCCCTGGCCTCCCTGTGGGCCCACCACGGCGTCACACCCGCGGCGGTCGTCGGGCACTCCCAGGGCGAGATCGCGGCCGCGTGCGTCGCGGGCGCGATGTCGCTCCAGGAGGGCGCCCGGGTGGTGGCCCTGCGCTCGCAGGCGCTGCGGGCGCTGGCCGGCCGAGGCGCGATGGCCTCCCTCGGCGTGGACCCGGACACGGCCGACCGGCTCGTCGCCGACCTGGGCGACGCGGCGTCCGGCGTGGGCGTGGCGGCGCTCAACAGCCCGTCCTCCACCGTGGTGTCCGGCCCGCCCGACGCGGTGGCGGCCGTCGTCTCCGCCTGCGAGGCCACCGGCGCGCGGGCCCGCGCCATCGACGTGGACTACGCCTCGCACGGCCCCCAGGTGGACGAGATCGCCGACGATGTGAGGTCCCGCCTCGCCGGGGTCCGCGGACAGGCCACGGACGTCGTGTTCCATTCGACCGTGACCGGCGGCCCCCTGGACACCACCACCCTGGACGCCGACTACTGGCTGAGGAACCTGCGCCGGCCCGTCCGGCTCACCGAGGCGGTCGACGCGGCTCTGGCCGCGGGACACCGGATGTTCATCGAAGTCAGCACCCACCCCGTGGTCCTCCCGGCGCTCCAGCAGTGCTTCGAGTCCGCGCAGGCCGCCGCCGTGGCGCTGGGCACCCTGCGGCGCGACCAGGGCGGCCCGGAACAGCTGGCCACCGCGCTCGGCCAGGCGTTCACCGCCGGAGCGCCCGTCGACTGGCGACCCTGGTTCGCCGGCCCGCCCGCCCCCCGGACCGTGGCCCTGCCCACCTACGCGTTCGACCGCGAGCGCTACTGGCTCCCCCCGGCCCGTGCCACCCGCGGCGACGGCACCCAGGACCCCGCCGAGGCAGAGCTGTGGGGCGCCATCGAGGACCACGACATCGAGGCGCTGAAGCGGCTGCTGGAGCCGGACGGCGGCGCCGGCGACGCCGAGGACGTCACGGAGGACATCGAGGCGCTGCGCCCCGCCCTGCCGGTGCTGTCCACCTGGCGCCGCCGCCACCGCGAACGCGTCACCCTGGCGTCATGGCGCCACCGGATCCGGTGGACGACGCTGCCCGAGCCCTCCGGGCCGGCGCCGAGCGGCACCTGGCTGCTGCTCGTCCCCGCCGGTCACGAGGAGCATCCGGCGGTGCGGACGGTGACCCGGGCCCTGACCGAGCACGCCGCCGACGCCGCCACCTGCCTCCTGGACCCCCTCGCCACCGGCCGCCCGGAACTCGCCGAACGGCTGGCCGCCCTGGCCTTGGACCACGCCCCCGCCGGGGTGCTCAGCCTGCTCGCGCTCGACGAGCGCACCCGCCCCGAGCACCCGGCCCTGCCCGCCGGGCTCGCCGCCACCGTGACGGCCGTCCAGGCGCTCGGCGACGCGGGGATCACCGTGCCGCTGTGGTGCGTGACCCAGGGCGCGGTGTCCACCGGCCACGACGACGTGCTGTCGCACCCCCTCCAGGCCCAGACCTGGGGCCTGGGCCGGGTGGCCGCGCTGGAACACCCCGACCGGTGGGGCGGCCTGGTGGATCTGCCGGCCGAGCCCGACGAGCGGACCGAGGCACGGCTGGCGGCCCTGCTGGCCGGCCCGCCGGCGGACGGCCGGGCCGAGGACCAGGTGGCGATCCGGGCCGGCGGGGCGCTGGCGCGCCGCCTCGTCCAGGCGCCCCCCGGGCGGCCCGCCGACCGGGCGTGGCAGCCCCGCGGCAGTGTGCTGATCACCGGCGGCACCGGAGGCGTCGGCGCGCTGCTGGCCCGCTGGGCGGCCGAACGCGGGGCAGCGCACCTCGTCCTCACCAGCCGGCGGGGCCCCGACGCGCCCGGCGCCGGGGAACTGGCCGCCGAACTGCGCGGCCTGGGCGCCACGGTGACCCTCGCGGCCTGCGACGCGGCCGACCGGGACGCCATGCGGGGCGTACTGGACGCGATCCCCGCCGAACACCCGCTGTCCGCCGTCATCCACGCCGCCGGGGTCAGCGAGCAGAACCTCATCGCCGACGTGGACGACGAACACCTGAGCCGCACGCTCGCCCCCAAGGCGCTCGCGGCCCGGCACCTCCACGAGCTCACCCGGCACCTCGACCTCTCCGCGTTCATCCTGTTCTCCTCGGTCTCCGCGGCCTGGGGCAGCGGGCAGCAGGCCGCCTACGCCGCCGCCAACGCCTACCTGGACGCCCTCGCCGAGCACCGCCGCGGCCTCGGCCTGCCCACCACCTCAGTGGCCTGGGGGCTGTGGGGCGAGGTGGGCATGGCCACCGCGCCCGAGGAGGTCGACGCCTTCCGCCGCCGCGGCATCCACCCCCTCGACCCCGCCCTGGCCGTCGCCTCCCTCCAACAGGCGGTCGAACGCCGGGAGACCAGCGCCGTGATCGCGGCGGTCGACTGGCGGCGCTTCCTCACGGGCTTCACCGCGCTGCGCCCCAGCCCCCTGCTGTCCGACCTCCCCGAAGCCGCCGAGGCGCGCGCCGGGGAAGCGGGCCCGGCGAAGGAGGAGGCCGATCCGCTGCGGCGCAAGCTCGTCGGCCGCACACCGGCCGAGCAGCACCACATCCTCGTACGGCATGTGCAGGCACACGCGGCCGGCACCCTCGGCCACGCCTCGGCGGACGCCGTACCGCCCACCAAGCCGTTCCAGGAGCTGGGCTTCGACTCGATCACCGCCGTCCAGCTGCGCGACCGGCTGGGCGCCGGCACCGGGCTGCGGCTGCCCACCACGGTGCTGTTCGACTACCCGACGGCCGAGGAACTCGCCCGCCACCTGTACGACCTGCTCACCGCCGACGCGGCCTCCGGCGAAGAGCGGATCATGGCGCAGCTGGACGGCTGGGACGCCGCCGGCGCGCCGGACGCCGTCGACGAGGCCGCCCGCTCCCGGATCGCCGCCCGACTGCGGCTCCTGGCCGACAAGTGGAGCGACACCGCCGACGGCGCCACCGGGTCCCACGACGACCTGGAATCGGCGTCGGCGGAAGAGATATTCGACCTGATCGCCACCGAATTCGGGAAGCACTAGATGAAGGGCATCATTCTCGCGGGCGGAAACGGAACACGGCTTCAGCCCCTGACCCTGGCGGGGTCGAAGCAGCTCGTGCCCGTTTACGACAAGCCCATGATCTACTATCCGCTGTCCGTCCTCATGTTCGCGGGCATCCGCGACGTCCTGATCATCAGCCGCCCCACCGAACTGCCCCAGTTCCGCCAGCTCTTCGGCGACGGCCGACACCTGGGGCTGAACATTTCCTATGCCGTCCAGGAAAAGCCGCGGGGAATCGCCGACGCCTTCCGGGTCGGCGCGGATCACATTCGCGGTGAGGAGTGCGCGCTGATTCTGGGCGACAACCTCTTCCACGGCGCGAATCTGCCCGCGCTGCTCCGCAGAAGCGTGCAGCGGCTGCGCGGATGTGTGCTGTTCGGGCACGAGGTCGCCGATCCCCGGCAGTTCGGCGTCGCCGAAATCGACGACCGCGGCAGGTTGCTGTCCATCGAGGAGAAGCCGGAGCGGCCCCGGTCGAACCTGGCCATTCCCGGCCTGTACTTCTTCGACGGCGGTGTCGTCGACGTGGCCAAGCGCCTGGTCCCCTCGGCCCGGGGCGAACTGGAGATCACCGATGTGCTGCGGGCCTATCTGGAGGAGGGCAGGGCCGACCTGGTGTGGCTCGGCAGGGGCGTCACCTGGCTGGACACCGGCACCCACGAGACCCTCCTGGACGCGGGCCGCATGGTGCGCGACGTACAGCACTACCAGGGCACCCGGCTCGGCTGTGTCGAGGAGATCGCCATGTACATGGGATTCATCGAACCCGACGACTGTCACGCGCTCGGCGCCGAGATGAGCAACTCGCCCTACGGCCAGTACGTCATGGACCGTGCGCGCTCGTACCGGGACGGCCTGCCGCCCCTGCGGTTCCTGGAGGAAATATGAGGCTTCTCGTCACCGGCGCCGCGGGGTTCATCGGCTCCACCTACGTGCGCGGGCTCCTGGCGCGGGGCGGTGCCGGGCGGGGCCCCGCCGTCTCCCATGTCACGGTGCTGGACAAGCTCACCTACGCCGGGACGCTGAGCAACCTCGAGACCGCCGACCCCCGGCTGACGTTCGTCCACGGCGACATCTGCGACGCCGAGCTGGTCGACACGCTCATGAAACAGGCCGGTCAGGTGGTCCACTTCGCCGCCGAATCCCATGTGGACCGCTCCATCACCGGCGCCGACGCGTTCGTGCGCACCAATGTCGAAGGCACCCATACGCTTCTGGAGGCGGCCCTGCGGCACGGTGTGGAGCGTTTCGTCCACGTCTCTACCGACGAGGTCTACGGCTCGGTCGAGACCGGGACCAGCCCCGAGACCGCGCCCCTGGACCCCAATTCGCCCTACGCCGCCTCCAAGGCCGCCTCGGACCTGATCGCCCTCTCCTACCACCGCACCCACGGGCTGGATGTGCGGGTCACCCGGTGCAGCAACAACTACGGGCCCCACCAGTTCCCCGAGAAGATCATCCCGCTGTTCATCACCAACCTGCTGGACGGCGAGGACCTGCCGCTGTACGGCGACGGGCTCAATGTGCGCGACTGGCTGCACGTCGAGGACCACTGCCACGGCGTGGACCTGGTGCGCACCAAGGGACGTCCCGGCGAGATCTACAACATCGGCGGCGGCACCGCGCTGACCAACCGGGAGCTGACCGGCCGGCTGCTGGAGGCCTGCGGCGCCGACTGGAGCCGCGTACGCCACGTCGCGGACCGCAAGGGACACGAC
Source organism: Streptomyces sparsogenes subsp. cuspidosporus (assembly GCF_039532705.1). NCBI lineage: Bacteria > Bacillati > Actinomycetota > Actinomycetes > Kitasatosporales > Streptomycetaceae > Streptomyces > Streptomyces sparsogenes. The sequence goes on from NZ_BAAASD010000047.1 coordinate 23,051, forward strand.
CGGCGCTACGCGGTCCGGGACGACAAGGCCAGGGAGGAACTCGGCTACCGCCCGCGGCACGACTTCGCGGCCGGGCTGGCCGAGACGGTCGCCTGGTACCGGGACAACCGCTCCTGGTGGGAGCCGCTCAAACGCTCCGCGCTCACCGGTGGCTCCCGATGAACTCGGTGATGGAGGAGACCATGAAGTCGATCATCTCCTCGGTCAGCCCCGGATAGACGCCCACCCAGAACGTGTGCTCGGTGACGATGTCGCTGTTCGCCAGATCGCCGCACACCCGGTGCGGCGCTTCGGCGTGCGCGGGGTGGCGCGTCAGGTTCCCGGCGAACAGCCGGCGGGTGCCGATCTTGCGGGACTCCAGGAAGTCGACCAGCTCGGCGCGGCTGAACGGGGCCCGCGGATCGACGGTCAGGACGAACCCGAACCAGCTCGGATCGGAGCGCGGCGTCGCCTCCGGCAGGATCAGCCACGGCAGCCCGTCCAGCCCCTCGCGCAGCCGCCGCCAGTTGCTCCGCCGGGCCGAGCAGAACGCGTCGAGCTTGTCGAGCTGGGTCAGCCCGAGCGCCGCCTGGAGGTCGGTCGACTTCAGGTTGTACCCGACGTGGGAGAAGATGTACTTGTGGTCGTAGCCGGCCGGCAGGGTGCCCATCTGGTACCCGAACCGCTTGCGGCAGGTGTCGCTCTCGCCCGGCTCGCACCAGCAGTCCCGGCCCCAGTCCCGCAGCGACTCCACGATCCGCGCCAGGACCAGGTTCGAGGTCAGCACACAGCCGCCCTCCCCCATGGTCAGATGGTGTGCGGGGTAGAAGCTGACGGTCGTCAGATCGCCGAACGTCCCCGCCGGCCGCCCGTCGTAGGTGGAACCCACGGCGTCGCAGGTGTCCTCGATCAGGACCAGGTCGTGGTCCTGGGCCAGCCGGGCCATCTCCGTGGCCTCGAAGGGGTTGCCCAGCGTGTGCGCCATCATGATCGCCCGGGTGCGCGGCCCGATCGCCTCCGCCACCCGCTCGGCCGTGGCGTTGTACGTCCCCAACTCGACGTCCACATAGACCGGGACAAGCCCGTTCTGCAGGATCGGATTGACGGTGGTGGGGAAGCTCGCCGCCACCGTGACGACCTCGTCGCCCGGGCGTAACCGGCGGTCGCCCAGCAGATGGGAGGTGAGCGAGGAGAGCGCCAGGAGGTTCGCGGACGACCCGGAGTTCGTCAGGTGCGCCTTGCGGCGCTTCATCCGGCGCGCGAAGGCCGACTCGAACTTCCGGGAGAGCTTGCCCGCGGCGATCCGCATCTCCAGCGCGGCCCGCACCAGCGCGACCCGGTCCTCCTCGTCGAGCACCGCGCCGGAGGGCCAGATCTCGGTGACCCCGGGGATGAAGCCCCGCCCCTCCTGGCTGTCCTGGTGGTACTTGCGCACCTCGTCGAGGATGCGCTCGACCCGTTCGCTCATCTGCTGTCCTTCCCATGGCTGTTCCGGGGTCCGATGGCCGTCGCCGCTCCTGCCGCCGCGGGCCGCGGCGCGCCGACGGCGGCGAGCAGATCGCGCAGTGACTCCCGCAGGGTCCGGCGCGGCGCCCAGCCCAGGAGCCGCCGCGCACGTCCGATGTCCAGTCGCTGCCAGGCCGCGTCGGAACGCGTCCGGCGCAGCACGGGGTCCTCGACGACCCGCACCGGGCGCCCGCTGAGGGCGATCATCAGGTCGACCAGCCGGCGCACGGGCACCGCCTGGCCGCTGCCGATGTTGACGACGGCGCCGGTGACGGCGGCGACCGGCGCCAGGGCCGCCGCGACCACCGCGTCGGCCACGTCCCGGACGTCCACCAGGTCGCGGTGGTCGCGCAGGGGTGCGAGCCGCAGCTCGTCGCGGCCGGCCGCCAGATGCGCGGCCACCGCCCCGGCCAGGCTGCTCGCCGGGGCGCCCGGGCCGCAGGCGACGGAGACCCGCAGCACGGTCCCGGCGACACCCAGCTCGGCGGCGGCCCGCAGGACGGCCTGCGAGCCGCTCAGCTTGGTACGGCCGTAGACGGTGGTCGGGGCGGGCGGCCAGTCCTCCGCGATCGCGGTCCCCGGGCGGGCCGGGCCGTACTCGTAGGCGCTGCCCAGATGGATCAGCCGCGGCCGGTCCGGTATGCGGGCGACGGCCCCGGCCAGCCGGCCGACCAACTCGCTGTTGGCCTCGGCCATCTGCCGTTCGCCGCCGCCCCACACCGCGCCCGAGGCGTTCACCAGCACCCGGGCCCCCGCATCGGCGCACAGCCGGGCCAGCTCGTCGGGCCCGGCCGCGGTCAGATCCAGGCGCACCGAACGGCAGCCGTCGTCGTCCACACCGTCGGCCGCGCCGCGCGAAACCCGCACCACCTCGGCGCCCGCACCACCGAACGCGGAGCATATGTGCCGCCCCAGGTAGCCGGAGCCGCCCAGCACCAGGACCGGCGTACCGGCCAGCGTTCGGTCACCGCGGGGTGGGGGCACCGGTGAGGCGGCCATGATTCCCTCCTGGGAAGACGGGGGCTATCGTAGGCCGTTGTCGATCTTCTTGTAGAGGGCCTGCCAGAAGTAACTCCAGGGCAGGCCACGCGAGTTGGCGGCGCACCTCCATCCCTCGCCGGGCAGATAGGCCTCGATGAACGTCGGCACGGCCGCCGCCACGGCCTGGCTGTCATGGATGTCGAGCACCTGCCGCAGCGGCCCGGTCTCCATGGCCAGCCGCACGGCCTCCTCGCCCTTCTGGTGGCCGTCCATGCTCTTGTCCCGGAACTTGCCGACCGGGTTCTTCACGAAGAACGCCCCGCACCTCTCGTCGATCAGGCGCAGATACGCCTCGACGGTGTCCGGGGTCATCTCCGTGAAGGAGTGCACGTTGACGCACAGGTCGAAGGGGTCCTGGCCCAGCCCCCTGCCGATGTCCTCCACCTGGACGAACCTCAGCTTGGAGAACTGCTTCTCGTCCAGGACCTCGCGAAGATACGCCCTGCTCAGCTTGAGGGTGTTCGTCAGGTCGACGATGGTGTAGGAGGCGAGGTCGTAGTTGGAGAGCATCGCATGGCACGTACGGCCGTACCCGGCGCCGATCTCCAGGACGCGGGCGCCGCCCAGGTCCAGTTCCTTCTCGATGAAGCCCAGTTCGAGCGCCGCCTGGAGATAGTCCAGGCAGACGCTCCTGCCCTCGTAGCGAACGGTGACCGGGTCTCCCACGTCACGGTTGCGGACATTCTCGATCTTCGACCATTCGTCGTCGCTCAGCCGCGTGGCCAACTCGTAGACGAGGGCCCTCAGATACCTGATTCCGTTGGTCGTCGGATCCCACAGCGCGATATTGAAATTCCGGCGGTCCGACTTGAAGCCGGTCAGATCGGCCGACGCCTCCTCGGTAACCCAGAGTTCATTGATGCGCTCCCACTGCCGGCTGGCCTGATAACTCTGAGCCATACCGCTCTCCTCGTCCGTTTGGCGTTGGTCACATCCCGGCGGTACCCAGTCTTCCGGGCGCGGCTAAAGGCGGACTAACGCCGGTCGAGTACGTGCAAGGCCCCCTTTAGGGGCGTCGTTAGGATAAACGTGAGTGCGGCCGATGACGAAGGCACACAGGCGAGGAGAACGAACTGGTTGCCATCGCGGGTAACCAGAGAGGAGAGATGCCGGCCATGCGTGTCCTGCTCGTCACCATTCCCTGGCGGACCCACTTCCAGTTCTGTGTGCCGATGGCCTGGGCCCTGCGCACCGCTGGCCACGAGGTTCACGTGGCCAGCGGCCCCGACCTCACCGACGTCATCGTCCAGTCAGGACTGACGGCGGTCCCGGTCGGATCGGAGGAGCACTTCCTGCGGAAGGCGCACCAAGCGCAGACGGAAGCGTCCGAAGCGACATGGGGTGGAATTCACCACCCCATCGATCTGGGCGAGAACCGCGAAGAGATGTTTCCGCTGAGCTACCTGAAATCGCTCTGCGCCACCTCCACCGAAGTGGCCAAGGCCATCAACGACTCGATGATCGACGACCTGGTCGCCTACTGCCGCTGGTGGAAGCCCGACCTGGTCATCTGGGAATGGCTGAGCCACGCGGGGGCGGTCGCCGCCGCCGCGGTGGGAGCGGCACACGCGCGGATGCCGATCGGCATCGAGGTGGAGGCCCGTATGCGCCGCCACTTCCTGAAGCTGCTGGCGCGGCAGGAGCCGGCGGACCGCGGGGACCCCATGGCCGAATGGCTCGGCGCCTGGGGGGAGAAGCACGGTTTCGAGTTCCGCGAAGAGCTGGTGACCGGCCAGTTCACGATCGACCAGGTGCCGGACTCCATGAGACTCAAGGCCAATGTGCCGCAGGTCTCCGTCCGTCATGTGCCGTACAACGGCCGTGCCGTCGCGCCGGAGTGGATCCGCCACGAGCCGCCGGCGCCGCGTGTCCTCGCCACCTTCGGGATGAGCATGTGGGACATGTCCAGTTCGCAGCCCGTCTCCAGTTACCAGATGGTCTCCATCGACCAGCTGCAGGACTGGCTGGACTCCCTGGCCGATCTCGACATGGAACTCGTGATGACCCTGCCCGGGAGAATCCAGGAAAAACTGAAGCACGTCCCCCGGAACACCAGGCTTGTCGATTTCGTCCCGCTGCACCTCGTCATTCCGTCCTGTGCGGCGGTGATTCACCACGGCGGACTTCCCGCCTTTTGCAGCTCGCTGGCGCACGGCGTCCCCCAGCTCATGGTCAGCCGTATGGCTCCGGACGCCTCGGTGCGAGGCGCACGGCTGGAAGAGGCCCAGGCGGGCGGGTGGATCCCGCCGGAGCGCATGACCGGAAAGCGAATCCGGAACCACCTGGCGAAGCTGCTGGAAGACCCCTCCTACCGGGCGGGTGCCGAGCGGCTCCGCCAGGAGGTGCTGACCCAGCCGTCCCCCAACGAGGTGGTCCCCGAACTGGAACGGCTGGCGGCGGAGTTCGGCTCTCGCTGACCGTCCCGGCTCACGGTCGCCGGAGCCCCTGACCCCGCCGGGGTCAGGGGCTCCGGCGTTGCTCAGGACTCCCCGAACTCGCGGTCGATGAGGGCGAACATCTCGTCCGCTGACGCCGTCTCCAGATCGTCCCCGCCGGTCTCCTCGCTCGGTTCGAGCGCGCCGTCCCCGTCGGCGTACCGCCACAGCAGCAGCCGCAGTCGGTGCGTCAGCCCGGCGCGGCGCGGGTCGTCCGCGTCCAGGGCGGCGAGCGTCGCCTCGATCTCGTCGAGCTGCGCGGCCGCCGGCTCGTCCGCCGGCTCCGCCGGCAGGACCTGCGAGACCAGATAGCCGGCCAGCGCGGTCGGCGTCGGATAGTCGAAGACCAGCGTGGCGGGCAGGGTCAGGCCGATGGCGCCCCGCAGCCGGTTCCGGAACTCCACGGCCGCCAGGGAGTCGAAGCCCAGCTCCTTGAAGGGCTGCTCCGGATCGACCGACTCCGCCGCCGGATAGCGCAGCGCCCCGGCCACATGGGCGCGCACCAGGGCCAGCAGCGTGCCGGCCCGCGCCTCGGGTGGCTGGGCCGCCAGCCGGTCCCGCAGGGCCGTCAGGCTCTCGGAACCCTCGTCGTCCGAGGAATCCAGCACCGCTTGCCACGCCCGCCGGGCCGCCGGGATCTCGTCGAAGAGGCGGGTCGCCCGCGCCATGGTGAACAGGGGCACGAAACGCTCCCAGTTCACCTCCGCGATCACCGCGTGGACATCCCCCCGGGCGCCGCCCTCACCGCCGCTCTCCCCGCCGCCCCGGTCGGTGCCCTGGCCGGCCCCGGCCTCGCTCTGCTCGAGCGTCCGCCGCAGCGCGGCCAGCGCCGGAGCCGGCCGCAGGGTCAAAAGCCCCTGCCGCTCGGCTCGCTCCGCCGCCCCCGGATCCTGTGAACCGTCCCACACGCCCCACGCCAGCCGGACGACATGCCCGCCCGCCGCCTGGCGCCGCCGCGCCCACGCGTCGAGATACGCGTCGGCCGCCGCCCGGGCACCGTGCCCGCCACCGCCCCAGACCGCGGCGATGGACGAGAAGACCACCACCGGGTCGTCGGGCTCCAGACCGCACAGCTCCGCGAGCCGATCGGCTCCCCCCACGGCGTCGGACAGCGCCTCGGCCAGCTCGTCCGGGGAGAGCTCCGCCAGCGGCGCCCAGTCACCCGGCGCCCCGGCGTGCACGACCGTGCGGACCCGCAGCCCCGAGGCCGCGAGCCGGTCGGCAAGCTCCCGGCGGGCCGCCGGCTCGGACGGCACGCCGTCCACCACCGTCGCCTCCGCGCCCAGCTCCGCCAGCTCGGCCACCAGTTCCACGGCACCGGGCGCGGCCGGGCCGTCCGGCGCCGGCAGCACGATGCGCTTGGCGCCGCCCGCCGCCAGCCACCGCGCCACGAGGGCCGCCGCTCCGGTGACCCCGCCGGTGACGAGGACGCCGTCCTGGGGCGTCCACGCCCGCTCCTGGGCCGGGGCCCGGGCGTCCAGCGGGGCGGGCAGCAGCCGCCGCCCGAACGCCCCGCCCGCCCGCAGCGCCACCTGGTCCTCCCCGTCCCGCCCGGCCAGTACGGCGCACAGCAGGCCGGGAGCGAGGTCCGCGGCCGAGGCCGGCAGGTCGACCAGCCCGCCCCACGCCGCCGGATGCTCCAGCGCGGCCACCCGGCCCAGCCCCCAGACCTGGGCCTGCGCCGGGGCCTCGGGCGCTTCGTCGTCATCGACCGCCACCGCGCCCCGCGTGGCGCACCACAGGGGCGCGTCGAGCCCCGCCTCCAGCAGGGCCCGCAGCAGGACATGGGTGCCCGTCACACCGCCGGTCACGGCGGGGAACGCCGCGTGCGGCCGTTCGTCGAGGGGCAGCAGGGACAGCACCCCCGCCGGGGACGGGCCCTCGGCGTACAGCGCCCGCAGCGACGGGGCGAGCCCGGCCGCGTCGGCCCGGCCGTCCGTCACCAGCCGCCGCACCTCGCCGCCGCCCGCCGTGAGGGCCCGCTCGCAGGCGTCGGCCCACGCGTCGGCGCCCTCCGGCGGCACGACCAGCAGCCATGGGCCCGCCAGGGCCGCCGGGCCCAGGTCCGGCAGGTGGCGCCACCCGACCCGGTAGCGCCAGGAGCTCACGGTCGCCCGCTCATGGCGTTCCTGGTGCCAGCGCGACAGCGTCGGCAGCACGGCACCGAGCGACGAGCGCCGCCCGTCCTCCTCGCCGATGCCCAGCGTCTCGGACAGCGCCGGGAGATCCTGCGCCTCCACCGCGTTCCAGAACCGGACCTGCTCCTCGTCCGCCTCCGGTGGCGGGGCGTCCGCGAGGGCGTCGGGCAGCCAGTACCGCTCGCGTTGGAAGGGGTAGGTGGGCAGGTCGACGGTGGTGGGGGTGGGTCGGTCGGTGTACCAGGGGCGCCAGTCGAGGGGGGTGAGGGTGTGGAGGCGGGCGAGGGCGTGGGCCAGGGCTTCCGCGTCGGGCTGTTTGCGGGTCAGGGTGGGGATCAGCAGGGGAGGGTGGGCGGGTTGGTCTTCGAGGGTGTCGAGGGTGTTCTGTGCGGCGGGGATGAGTACGGCGTCGGGGCCGATCTCGACGAAGGCCGCTGTGTGCGGGGCGATGTGCGTGATGGCGGGGTGGAAGTGGACGGGTTGGCGGATGTGGCGTACCCAGTAGTCGGGGGTGGTGATGTCCTGGTCGGCCGGTTGGCCGGTGAGGTTGCTGATGAGGGGGATGGTGGGCTGCTGGTAGGCCAGTTCGGCGATGGCCCCTCGGAAGTCGTCCAGGACGGGTTCCATGAGGGGGGAGTGGAAGGCGTGGCTGACGGTCAGTGCCCTGGTCCTGCGGCCGCGTTCCTTCCAGGCGGTGGTGATATCGGTGACGAGGTCGGCCGGGCCGGAGATGACGGTGTTGGTGGGGGCGTTGAGGGCGGCGATGGTGACCTGGCCGTCGTACGGGGCGAGGGCTTCGGTGGCTTCTTCGGCGGTGGCTTCGAGTGCGGTCATGGCGCCGCCCGGGGGGAGGGTGCCGAGGAGGGTGGCGCGGGCGGCGACGAGGCGGCAGGCGTCCTCGAGGGAGAGCACTCCGGCGATATGGGCTGCGGTGATCTCGCCGATGGAGTGGCCGATCACCGCGTCCGGGCGTGCACCGCAGTCCTCGAGCAGCCGGGCGAGCGCCACCTGCACGGCGAAAAGGCCGGCCTGGGTGTAGGTGGTGTGGTCCAGCAGTCCGGCTCGCGGCCGGCCGCGCAGGACGACATCGGCCAGCGGGTGGTCCAGATGTGGGTCGAGCAGCGCGCACACCTCGTCGAAGGCAGTGGCGAAGACCGGGAAACGCGCGTGCAACTCGGCGCCCATGCCCGGGCGCTGGCTGCCCTGTCCGGAGAACAGCCACACGGCCGTGCCCGATGCCGGCGCGGCGCCGGGCATGGGGGTGACCAGCCCGGGATGGGGACGCCCGTCGGCCAGGGCGTCCAGGGCGGCTGCCATCTCCTGCTGGTCGCTGCCGACGATGACCGCCCGCCGTTCGAACACCGAGCGCGTCACGGCCAAGGCCCGCCCGACGCCCGCCACCGACAGGGGCTCGGCGGAGCGGCCATCGGCTCGTAGCCGCTCGGCGAGCGCCGCGGCCTGGGCGCGCAGGGCATCGTCGCTCCGGGCGGACAGCGGCCAGGGGGCGATTCCGGGCGCGGGAGTGTCGGCCACCGGCTGGGCTGTGTGCGGGGCCTGTTCGAGGATGAGGTGGGCGTTGGTGCCGGAGGCGCCGAAGGAGGAGACGGCGGCTCGGCGGGGTCGGTCGGCCTCGGGCCAGTCGGTGGCTTCGGTGAGGAGTCGGACGCTTCCGGCGGTCCAGTCGATGTGCGGGCTGGGTTCGTCGATGTGGAGGCTGGCGGGCAGCCGGCCGTGGCGCAGGGCCATGATCATCTTGATGACGCCGGCGGCGCCGGCGGCGGCCTGGGTGTGGCCGATGTTGGACTTGACCGAGCCGAGCCACAGCGGCCGGTCGTCGGGGCGGTCCTGGCCGTAGGTGGCCAGGAGCGCCTGGGCCTCGATGGGGTCGCCCAGCGTCGTCCCCGTGCCATGCGCCTCCACGGCGTCCACATCCGCCGGGCCGAGTCCCGCTCCGGCCAGGGCCTGGCGGATGACGCGTTGCTGCGCGGGCCCGTTGGGCGCGGTCAGGCCGTTGCTCGCGCCGTCCTGGTTGACCGCCGAACCGCGCAGCACGGCGAGCACCCGGTGCCCGTTGCGGCGCGCGTCCGACAACCGCTCCAGCAGCACCAGGCCGACACCCTCGCCGAAGCCGGTGCCGTCGGCGGCCGCGGCGAACGGCTTGCACCGGCCGTCCGGCGCCAGGCCCCGTTGCCGGGAGAACCCGGTGAACACATCGGGGGTGGCCAGGACGGTCACACCGCCCGCCAGCGCCAGGTCGCACTCGCCCTGCCGCAGGGCCTGGGCGGCCAGGTGCATGGTGACCAGGGACGACGAGCAGGCGGTGTCGACGGTGACGGCGGGGCCCTGGAGGCCGAGGGTGTACGCCACCCGGCCGGCGATGATGCTGCTGGTCCCGGAGAGCCCGGCGTAGCCGTCCAGCCGGGGGTCGCCGGGGGGCAGGCCGTTGCCGTAGTCGTGGTACATGACGCCGGCGTAGACACCGGTCAGGCTGTCCTTGAGGGTGTGCGGGTCGATGCCGGCCCGTTCCAGCAGCTCCCAGGAGGTTTCCAGCAGGACGCGCTGCTGCGGGTCCATCGCCAGGGCCTCGCGGGGGTTGATGCCGAAGAACGCGGCGTCGAAGCCGTCCGCGTCGTACATGAACGCGCCCTCGGAGGCGTAGGTGGTGCCGGGGTGGTCGGGGTCCGGGTGGAACAGGTTGGCCAGGTCCCAGCCGCGGTTGGCGGGGAAGGGCCCCACCACCTCCCGTCCCGCCGCGACCAGGTCCCACAGCTCCTCGGGGGTGGTCACCCCGCCGGGGAAGCGGCAGGCCATCGCCACCACCGCGATCGGCTCGTCGGCGGCCCCGGCCCTGGGCGCCACGGCCCGGGGTGACGCGGGGGAGGCGGTGGCGGTCAGGCGCTCCAGGAGGTGGTCGGCGAGGGCCAGGGGGGTGGGGTAGTCGAAGACGAGGGTCGGCGGCAGACGCAGCCCGGTGGCACCGGCCAGGCGGTTGCGCAGTTCGACGGCGGTCAGCGAGTCGAAGCCCAGCTCCTTGAACGCGGCCTCGTCGCGGATCGCCGCGTCGGAGGAGTGGCCCAGCACCACCGTGACCATCCGGCGGACCGTCCGCAGCAGCAGATCGCGCCGGGCGGTGGCGTCGAGCCCGGCCAGCCGCCCCGCCAGCGCGGGGCCGGTGGCATGGTGCTCCATGGCGCGGCGGCGGGCCGGCCTGGCCAGGGCGCGCAGCATGGCGGGGCTGTCCGGACCCAGCCGGGTGGCGTCGAGGTCGGCGGCCACCACCACGGGGTGGGTGACGCGCAACGCCGCGTCGAGCAGCCCGAGGGCACGAGACGTCGCCAGGGGGCGCATGCCGAGGGCGCCGAGGCGGGAGAGGTCGGCCTCGGTGAGGTGTTCGGTCATGGCGGAGGTCTGTTCCCACAGCGTCCAGGCGACCGAGGTCCCGGGCAGTCCGGCGGCGCGCCGGTGGGCGATCAGGGCGTCGGCGCAGGCGTTGGCCGCGGCGTAGCCGGCCTGGCCGGAGTTGCCGACGACGCCGGCGGCCGAGGAGAACACCACGAACATCCGCAGGGGCAGCTCGCGGGTGAGGGCGTGCAGCTGCCACGCGCCCGTGACTTTCGGCTCCCACACCCGGGCGAGCCGGTCCGCGTCCCAGGACTCCACCAGGGCGTCGTCGGTCACCCCGGCGGAGTGGACCACGCCGAGCAGCGGGTGGCTGTCGGGGATCGTCCGCAGGGTTTCCTCGAGCGCCGCGCGGTCGGCCACGTCGACCGCCGCCACCTCCACCTGGGCCCCCAGGGCGGTGAGCCGCCCCACCAGTTCGGCCGCCTCGGGGGCGTTCGGGCCGCGGCGGGACAGGAGCAGCACACGCTCCACGCCGTGCGCGCGGACCAGGTGTTCGGCGGCCGCCGCGCCCAGCACTCCCGTTCCGCCCGACACCAGCACCGTGCCGCCGGACAGCTCCGGGATGTCGGCCTCGGCCGGCGGGGCGGTGCGCACCAGACGCGGCACCAGCGTTCCGGCCGCGCGCACCACGACCTGCGGTTCGTCCGCGTCGATGGACCGGCGCACCGCCTCGGCCAGGCTCTCGCCCGCACCCGCGCCGGCATCCGCGTCGCCGCCCACGTCGAGCAGGGTGAACCGGCCCGGGTGCTCGGCCTGGACCGAACGGACCAGCCCCCAGACGGCCGCCCCACCCGGATCCACCGCACCCTCGTCGTCACCGGCCGACACCGCGCCCGAGGTGACCAGCGCCAGCCGGGAGTCCAGCAGCCGCGGTTCGGCCAGCCACTCCCGTATCAGGGCCAGGGCGCCGCCGACGGCGGCGAGGCCGTCGCCGGGCGTGGCCGTCGCGGACACCGGGTGGAGGACGACCGCCGGCACCGGGAGCCCGTCGTCCACCGCGGCGAGCAGCGCGCGCAGGTCGGCGTGGTCCGCCGCACCGGCGAGCCGTACGCCGCCGCCCACCGTGGCCCAACCACCGTCGGCCGGGGCCGGTGTGTCGCCCGTCCCGCCTCGCGCGGGCACCCAGTCCACGGCGAACAGGCCCTCGGCGGCGCGCGCGGCGCGGGCGCGCAGCTCGGCGACGCCGGTGGGGCGCGCGGCGACCGACGCGGCCTCGAGGACCGGGGCGCCGGTCTCGTCGGTCAGGGAGATCCGCTGCCCGTTGTCCATCGGGGATATCCGGACGCGTACCCGGCGGGCGCCCGTGGCCCACAGCGACACACCGCTCCACGCGAACGGCAGCCACACCTGGCCGGCGTCCGAGCCGTCCTCCCGGCCGCCGTCGAGGATCGTCGGGTGGGTGGCGGCGTCCAGCAGCGCCGGATGGATGCCGAACCGGTCGGCGCCCTCGCCGGCCGCCTCGGGCAGCGCGATCTCGGCGAGCAGATCGGCGCCGTCCCGCCACGCGGCGGTGAGGCCGCGGAACGCCGGGCCGTAGCCGTAGCCCCCGGCCGCGGCCCGCTCGTAGAAGTCCGTGACGTCCAGCGGTTCCGCCCCCCGCGGTGGCCAGGGGGCCGCCGGGGCGTCCGGCGGGGCGGCCGCGTACTCGGGGCCCTCGGGCGCCAGCACGCCCATGGCGTGGCACACCCATCCGTCGGGGGTCTCGGTGTCGAACTCGTCGGGGCGCGAGTACACGTCCACCGTCCGCCTGCCCTCGTCGTCGGCGGGCCCCACCGCGACGCGCACGCGCAGGGCCCCCGAGGCGGGCAGCACGAACGGGGTCTGGAGAGCCAGCTCCTCGACGGCGGCGCAGCCCGCTTCGTGAGCGGCCTGCAACGCCCACTCGACCATCGCCGCCCCGGGCAGCAGGGTGGTGTCGCCGACGACGTGGTCGGCGAGCCAGCCGGCGCCCGTCGCGGCGGGGAGACGTCCGGTCAGCACCATGCCGCCGTCGGGCAGGCTGACCGCGGCGGCCAGCAGCGGATGGTCGACAGCGCGCAGACCGGCGGCGGACACGTCCCCCGCGCCGCTGCCGTCGACGGGTATCCAGTAGCGCCTGCCCTGGAAGGGGTACGTGGGCAGCTCGACGGGACGGGGCGCCCGGTCGGCCGGGAACCACGGGCGCCAGTCGACCTCGACCCCCGCGGCGTGGGCCTGGGCGAGCGCGAGGGCGAGCTGGGGCGCGCCGCCGTGGTCGCGGCGGAGGGTGGCGAGGGAGGTGGCGCGGGTGCCGGACTCCTCGAAGATGTCCTGAAGGCTCGTGGACAGGATCGGGTGCGGGTTGCAATGGATGAAGGCCCGGTATCCGTCGGCCAGCAGACGGCTCACGGCGTCGGCGAAGCGGACCGGCCGGCGGAGGTTGTCGAACCAGTACTCGGTGCCGAGTTCCGCGGTGTTCAGCCGTTCCGCGGTCACGGTGGAGTAGAACGCGATCTCGGACTCGACCGGTGTCACCTCACGCAGGGCGGAGACGATGTCGTCGTGGATGCGGTCCACGTGGGGGCCGTGGGAGGCGTACTCGACGTCGATGGTGCGGGTGCGTGCGCCACGCTCCCGGGCGGCCTCCAGGACGGCGTCCAGAGGGCCGGGGGAGCCGGAGACGACGGTGGCGTGCGGGCCGTTGACGGCGGCGACGGCGACGTCCCCGGCCGCGGCGCCGAGTCCGGCGAGGAGCCGCGCGGTGTCCTCCGCGCCCAGGCTGAGGGAGGCCATGGCACCGTGCCCGATCAGCGGGCGCAGCGCCTGGACGCGCAGGGCGATGATCCTGGCGGCCTCGTCGAGGGTGAGGGCCCCGGCGACGCACGCCGCGGCGACCTCGCCCTGGGAGTGCCCGACGACGGCCGCCGGGGTGATGCCGAAGCTCCGCCAGACGGCGGCCAGCGAGACGTGTACGGCCCACAGTACGGGCTGGACGACATCGTCCCGGCCGGGGTCCGTCGCCGGATCCGTGCCCCGCAGCACCTTTGTCAGCGACCAGTCCACGTACGGCGCCAGAGCCCGCTCGCACTCGGCGATCCGGGCGGCGAACACCGGTGAGGCGTCCAGGAGTTCCCGGGCCATGCCCGGCCACTGGGCCCCCTGGCCGGGGAAGACGAACACCGGGCCGGCGCCGATCGGGCCCGCCGCCCCGGTGACGACCGCCGGGTCGGGCTCGTCGGCGGCCAGCCTGGCCAGACCGTCGAGCAGCGCCGCCCGGTCCGTGCCGACGACCACGGCCCGGTGCTCGAACCGGGCGCGTGTCGTCGCCAGCGACCAGCCCACGTCCGCCACGTCGGCGGCCGGATCGCGCTCCACCGCCTCGGCCAACCGCCCCGCCTGCTCCGCCAGCGCCGCCTCGTCCCGCGCGGACAGCACCCACGGCACCACACCGCCCGCCACCACGGCCTGGCGCGCCGATGCCGCCCCCTCGGCGTCCTGGGCCGCCTCGCCCGTGCCCGCCTCAGGTGTGCCCGTGCCGATCGTGCCCGTCTCGCTCGTGTCCGTCTCGCTCGTGTCCGGAGTCACCGGAGCCGCCGGAGCAGCGGCCGGAGCCGGGTCGGGCGCCTGCTCGATGATCACATGCGCGTTGGTGCCGGAGACGCCGAACGACGACACCCCGGCCCGGCGCGGGTGGTCCGTCTCGGGCCACTCGACCGGCTCGGTCACCAGGCGTATGGCCCCCGAGCTCCAGTCCACATGCGGCGTCGGCTCGTCGATGTGCAACGTCGCCGGAAACACCCCGTGCCGGATCGCCATCACCGTCTTGATCACGCCCGCCACCCCGGCGGCGGCCTGCGGGTGACCGATGTTCGACTTGACCGAGCCCAGCAGCAGCGGCCGGTCGGCCGGCCGCCGCTGCCCGTACGTCGCGTGCAGGGCGTCGGCCTCGATCGGGTCGCCGAGCCGGGTGCCCGTGCCATGCGCCTCCACCGCGTCCACCTCGGCGGACGACAGGCGGGCGTTGAGGAGCGCCTGACGGATGACGCGCTGCTGCGACGGCCCGTTGGGCGCCGAGAAGCCATTGCTCGCGCCGTCCTGGTTGACGGCCGAGCCGCGGATGACGGCGAGCACCTGGTGGCCGTTGCGGCGGGCGTCGGACAGCCGCTCCAGGAGGACGAGCCCGGCGCCCTCGCCCCACCCGGTGCCGTCGGCGGCGGCGGCGAACGGCTTGCAACGTCCGTTCGGCGCCAGGCCGCGCTGGCGGGCGAAGCCGATGAACACCGCGGGCGAGGACATGATGGTCACCCCGCCGGCCACCGCCAGGCCGCACTCGCCCTGCCGCAGCGCGTGAATCCCCTGATGCATGGCCACCAGCGACGCCGAGCAGGCCGTCTCCACCGTCAGGGAGGGACCCTCGAGGCCGAAGGTGTACGACAAACGGCCCGACAGCATGCTGGGGGCGACGCCCACATACCCCTCGGACTCCTTGCGCACGGGGCCGCTCGGCGTGCCCGAGGCCATGGTCGCCGCGCCGATGAAGACGCCGGTCCGGCTTCCCCGCAGACCCGTCGCGTCGAGACCGGCCCGCTCGAACAACTCCCAGGCCACCTCCAGCAGCTTGCGCTGCTGCGGGTCCATGACCAGCGCCTCCCGGGGGCTGATCTCGAAGAAGCCCGCGTCGAACGTGTCGGCGTCGCGCAGGAACCCGCCCTCGCGCGCGTACGTCGTGCCGGGGTGGTCGGGGTCGGGGTGGTACAGGCCCTCCAGGTCCCAGCCGCGGTCCGCGGGGAACGGCCCGATCACATCGCCCCCGGAGGCCACCAGGTCCCACAACGCCTCGGGCGAATCCACCCCGCCGGGGAACCGGCAGGTCATCGCGACGATGGCGATGGGCTCCTGGTGCCGCTCCTCCACCTCGCGCAGACGTCGCCGCGTGTCGTGCAGGTCCGTCGCCACACGCTTGAGGTAGTCGACAAGCCTCTCTTCATCCGGCATGTGCAGTCACGACCTTCATACGCGTCGAAGCGAGCAGATGAGCCGTCACGAGGGACCGAGTTCGTTGTCGATGAACGCGAGAACCTCGTCGGCGGTGGCGAGCGTGAGCCGGTCGGCCGCGTTGTCCTCGGCCGACGGCGCGGACGCCGCCTTCCATTGGGCCAGCAGACCCTCAAGCCGATCTGTCACCGCCCGTGCGTCCGCCTCCGGCAGATCGAGGGCCGACAGCGTGGACTCCAGCCTCGCCAGCTCGCCGAGCACCGGGTCCACACCGCCCGGGGTCGCCGGCCCCCCGTCCGCCACCAGCCGGCCGCGCAGGTAGTCGGCCAGCGCCTTCGCCGAGGGAAAGTCGAAGACGAGCGCGGCGGGCAGCCGCAGCCCGGTCGCGGCCGAGAGCCGGTTGCGCAGCTCGACGCCGGTCAGGGAGTCGAAGCCGAGATCCTTGAACGGGGCCTCCTCCCGGACGCGCTCGGGATCCGCGTGGCCGAGCACCGTCGCGGCGTTGCCGCGCACCAGCGTGAGCAGCTGCTGCCGCTGCTCCGCCTCCGGGAGCCCGGCGAGCCGGCGTGTCCAGTCGTCGGGGCCCTGTACGGCCGTGGCGGCCCGCCGCGCGGCCCCGCCTGAGCGGGTGGCCAGGCCGCGCAGTGCGGCCGGGAGGATGGCGACCGGCTGCGCGGCCAGCGCGGGTACGTCGAGGTTGAGCGCCACGAGCTGCGGGTCGCCGTGCCGGTGTGCGGCGTCGAACAGCGCCAGCGCGTGGTCGGTGGCCAGCGCCCTGACACCGGCGCGGCCCATCCGAGCCACGTCGGCTCGGCTGAGTTGCCCGGTGATGTCGCTGGTGGTGGCCCACAGGCCCCAGGCGATGGAGGTGGCCGACAGGCCGGCGTGCCGCCGCTGGGCGGCGAGCGCGTCGCAATAGGCGTTGGCGGCGGCGTAGTTGGCCTGCCCGGGGTTACCGAGGGTGCCGGAGACGGAGGAGTACAGGGTGAACATGGCCAGGGGGAGGTGCCGGGTGGCCTGGTGGAGGTTGGCGGCGCTCGCCGCCTTGGCGGCCCAGACGCGCCGGAGGGTGTCGGGGGTCTGGGAGGTGACCACGGCGTCCTCGACGATGCCCGCGGTGTGGATGACGCCGGTGAGGGGGTGAACCGGGTCGATGGCGTCCACGACCTGCCGCAGGGCCTCCGGGTCCGACGCGTCCGCGGCGGTGATGCGGACGGTGGCGCCCAGCTCGGCGAGGCGGTCCGCCAGGTCGGTGGCGCCGGGGGCGTCGGGTCCGCGGCGGCTGAGGAGGTGGAGGTGGGTGATGTGGTGGGCGGTGACGAGGTGTTCGGCGATCAGGCCGCCGAGCACACCGGTGCCACCGGTGATCAGAACCGTGCCGTCGGGATCGAGGGCGGGAGGGACGGTCAGCACGAGCTTGCCGGTGTGATCGGCCCGGCTCATGCGGCGGAGCGCCTGACGGGCCCTGGCCAGCGGCCACGCCCGCACCGGCAGGGGCGCCAGGACACCCTCGTCGAACAGCGCCCCCAGCGCCGCCAGCATGGGTTGGACGCGCTCCGGCCCGGCGTCCGGGACCAGGTCGTAGCCGCGGTAGTCCACACCGGGGAAGTCCTCGGCCGGCTGTTCGGGGTCGCGCGCGCCGGCCCGGCCCGGATCCAGGAAGCGGCCGCCCTCGGCCAGCAGGCGCAGCGAGGCGCCGGCCTGGTCGCCGGTGAGGCCGTTGAGGCTGTTGAGGACCACGTCGACGCCGCGGCCGCCGGTGGCGGCGCGGAAGGCGTCCTCGAAGTCCAGGTCGCGGGAGGAGGCGCGGTGGGCCTCGTCGATGCCCATCGCCTCCAGCACATGGTGCTCGGCGGGGTCGGCCGTGGCGTACACCTCGGCGCCCAGGTGGCGGGCGATCCGCACCGCGGCCGTGCCCACGCCGCCGGTGGCGGCGTGGACGAGGACCGACTCGCCCGCCCTGAGGCCCGCGAGCTCCACCAGGCCGTACCAGGCGGTGAGAAACGCCACGGGGGCGCCCGCCGCCTGGCTGAAGTCCCAGGCACCCGGCATCCGGGTCACCATCCGCGCGTCGGCGACGGCGACCGGGCCGAACGCGCCGTCGAAGACGCCCATGACGCGGTCGCCCGGGGCCACGTCGGTGACGTCGGGGCCCACCTCCAGGACGACGCCCGCGCCTTCGCCGCCGAGGCGGGTCTCGCCGGGTACCCCGCCCGTGGCGATCAGGACATCGCGGAAGGTGACGCCGGCCGCGCGCACCTCGATGCGTACGCGCCCGGCCGCCGGCTTCTCCTCCGCCTCGGTGAACGGCACCGGCGCCACGGCGTCGAGCGACGCGGCGCCCACCGGGGTCGCGGCCTCCAGCCGCCAGTTCCGCCGGTCTGTGGGGAGGGGCAGCGTGGCCGAGGCGGTCGCGCGGACGAGCCGGGGCACCAGGACCCGGCCGCCGCGGAGCGCCACCTGCGACTCGTCGAGGTCGAGCGCACAGCGGACCGCCTCGGCCACGCGGCCGTCGGCCTCGGCAAGGGCGTCGGGACCCAGGACCGGATCCGTGCCCAGGCCCGTGTCCGGCTCTGTGCCCAGGTCCGTGTCCTGGTCCGTGTCCTGGTCCGTGTCCTGGTCCGTGTCCGGGCCCGTGTCCAGGAGGACGAACCGGCCCGGGTTCTCCGTCTGGGCACTGCGGACCAGGCCCCAGACGGCCGCCGCTACGGGATCGACGTGCGTTTCCCCGTCCACGGCGACGGCGGCGCGCGTCATCACCACCAGCCGGACATCGTCGGGCCGCGGCTCGGCCAGCCAGTCCTGCACCAGGGCCAACGCCCGCTGGACGGCCTCCAGCTCGCCGCCCTCCCCCTCCCCCTCCCCCTCCGCCACCGGCGCCTTGACGAGGACCACCCCCGGCGCCGCCGCGGTGGCCTCCGACCGGTCGGCCGGCGGCGACGCCGGCGTCCACTCCAGACTGAACAGCCCCTCGGACAGGGGTTGCCGCGGGGCCTCGAGCCGGGCCGGCCGGACGGCGACGGCGTCCGCGGTGAGGATCGGCCGGCCGGCGGTGTCGGTGAGCGCGACGCGGTGCTCGTGGTCGCCGTGGGGGGTGACGCGGACCCGGGCGTGGGTGGCGCCGGTGGCGTGCAGGGTGACGCCGCTCCAGGAGAACGGCAGCCAGACCTGGTCGCCCGGGGAGTCCGTGACGGCGAGGAGGGGGTGCAGCGCGCTGTCGAGAAGCGCGGGGTGGATGGCGAGGGTGCCGGTGGAGTCGTCGGCCACGGGCAGGGCGATGTCGGCGAGCAGGTCCTCGCCGTGGCGCCACAGCGCCCGAAGTCCCCGGAGGGAGGGCCCGTACGCATAGCCGTTCGACGCGGCGCGGTCGTAGAAGCCGGTGAGGTCGACGGGCTCGGCGCCGGCGGGCGGCCAGGCCGCTTCCCCTTCCGCCGGCGGCTGCCGGTCGTCCGCGGGTTCCCCCGCCAGGGTGGCGGTGGCGTGCCGGGTCCACTCGGCCCCGGCGTCGGACCGGGCGCGCGCGTACAGGTGGAGGGTGCGGCGGGCGTCGTCATCGGCGGCGCCGATCACGACCTGAAGATCGAGATGTGCGGTGGGGTGGAGGACGAGTGGGTGGTGGAGGAGAAGCTCCTCGACGTGGGGGCTGCCGGTGTCCTCGGCGCAGCGGAGGGCGAGTTCGAGGACGGCGGTGCCGGGCAGCGCGACGGTTCCCGCGATGGCGCGCTCGGTGAGCCAGCTGTCGTGGCCGGCCGGAGGGACGCTCCCGGTGAGCACCAGGCCGCCGTCCGCCAGAGCCGCCGCGGTGTCCAGCAGCGGGTGGTCCAGGCCGGTGCCCCCGGGGGTGGCGCCGCCGGAAGGGCGGGGGGCGATCCAGTAGGGCCGGCGCTGGAAGCGGTAGGTGGGCAGGCCCACGGTCCTGGGGGCCGGATCGGTGCGGAACCAGGGCGTCCAGTCCACCGGGGTGTGACCGGTGTGCAGGGCCGCCAGGCTGTGGGCCAGGGCGGACACATCGGGTTGCCTGCCGGTGAGGGTGGCGAGCGCGGTGGCGGTGGTCTCCTCGGGGAGGGTGTGGTGAACGGCGTGGGTCAGCACGGGAGCGGGGCCCAGTTCCAGGAAGACGGCCGTGTCCTCGGCGAGGTGGGTGATGCTCTGGTGGAAGCGGACGGGCCTGCGGATGTGCCGGGCCCAGTAGTCGGGTGTGGCGATGTCCTCGCCCGCGGGCTCGCCGGTGAGGTTGCTGATGAGCGGAATGCGGGGCGCGCGGAAGGCCAGGTGGCCGATGGCCTCGGTGAAGGGGGCGAGGACGGGCTCCATCTGGGGGGAGTGGAAGGCGTGGGAGACCGGGAGGGCCCGGGTCTTGCGGCCTCGCTCCCGCCAGGCGGCGGTGAGCGCGGCGACCTGGTCGGCGGGGCCGGAGACGACGGTGTGCGTGGGGGTGTTCAGCGCGGCGACGGCCAGGTCGGGATAGTCGGCCAGGGTGGCGGTGATCTCCTGTTCGTCGGCGTTCACGGTGGCCATGGCGCCGCCGGACGGGAGGCCGCCCATGAGGGTGGCGCGGGCGGCGACCAGGCGGGCGGCGTCCTCCAGGGAGAGCACACCGGCGAGGTGGGCGGCGCTGATCTCACCGATGGAGTGTCCGGCGACCGCGTCGGGCGCCAGGCCCATGTCGCCCAGGAGACGGGCGAGGGCGATGTGGAGGGCGAAGAGCCCGGCCTGGGTGTAGGTGGTGTGGTGGATCAGGTCGCCGTGTGCGGGGTCGGTGGCGAAGACCACGTCGGCGAGCGGGTGTTCGAGGTGGGGGTCCAGGAGCGCGCGGACCTCGTCGAAGGCCTCGGCGAAGGCGGGGAAACGCCGGTAGAGGTCGGCGCCCATGCCGGGGCGCTGGCTGCCCTGTCCGGAGAACAGCCACACCGTCTTCCCCGGAGTGTCCGGAGCGGTGCCACCGGGGGTGGAAAGGCCGGGATGGGGAGACCCGTCGGCCAGCGCCTCCAGAGCGGCGGCCATCTCCTCGCGGTCCTCCCCGATGATCACGGCCCGCCGCTCGAACACCGCCCGTGTGGTGGTCAGGGACCATCCCACGTCCGCGACCGACGCGCGGTCGTCGGTCCGCAGGTGCTCGGCGAGCGCCGAGGCCTGCTCGCGCAGGGCCTGCTCGTCACGCGCCGAAAGCGCCCAGGGCGTCACGCCGCCCGCGACGGCGGGCGCGGCGGCCGGTTCGGGCGCGGGGCCGGGCGGTGGGGGCGCCTCTTCCAGGATCACATGAGCGTTGGTGCCGGAGGCGCCGAAGGAGGACACGCCGGCGCGCCGGGGGTGGCCGGTCGCGGGCCAGTCGGTGGCCTCGGTGAGGAGCTGGACGTGTCCGGCGGTCCAGTCGATGTGCGGGCTGGGTTCGTCGATGTGGAGGCTGGCGGGCAGCCGGCCGTGGCGCAGGGCCATGATCATCTTGATGACGCCGGCGATGCCGCTGGCGGCCTGGGTGTGGCCGATGTTGGACTTGACCGAGCCGAGCCACAGCGGCCGGTCGTCGGGGCGGTCCTGGCCGTAGGTGGCCAGGAGCGCCTGGGCCTCGATGGGGTCGCCGAGGGTGGTGCCAGTGCCATGGGCCTCGACGGCGTCGATGTCGGCGGGGCCCAGACCGGCGTTGGCGAGGGCCTGGGCGATGACACGCTGCTGGGAGGGGCCGTTGGGAGCGGTCAGGCCGTTGCTCGCACCGTCCTGGTTGATCGCGGAGCCGCGCAGTACGGCGAGCACCTGGTGGCCGTTGCGGCGGGCGTCGGAGAGCCGTTCGAGCACGACGAGCCCGGCCCCCTCGCTCAGGCTGGTGCCGTCGGCGGCGGCGGCGAACGGTTTGCACCGGCCGTCGGGCGCCAGGCCGCGCTGCCGGGAGAACCCGGTGAACGGATCGGGGGTGGCCATGACGGTCACGCCGCCCGCCAGCGCCAGGTCGCACTCGCCCTGGCGCAGGGCCCCGGCGGCGAGGTGCATGGACACCAGGGAGGATGAGCAGGCGGTGTCGACGGTGACGGCGGGGCCCTGGAGGCCGAGGGTGTACGCCACCCGGCCGGAGATGATGCTGCCGATGCTGGAGAGCATCGTGTAGCCGTCCAGGCGGGGGTCGCCGGGGGGCAGGCCGGTGGCGTAGTCGTGGTAGATGACGCCGGTATAGACGCCGGTCAGGCTCTCCTGGAGGGTGTGCGGGTCGATGCCGGCGCGTTCGAGGGCCTCCCAGGCGGTTTCCAGGACGAGGCGCTGCTGGGGGTCCATCGCCAGGGCCTCGCGGGGGTTGATGCCGAAGAAAGCCGCGTCGAAGCCGTCGACGTCATAGATGAACGCGCCCTCGGAGGCGTAGGTGGTGCCGGGGTGGTCGGAGTCGGGGTGGAACAGGTTGGCCAGGTCCCAGCCGCGGTTGGTGGGGAACGGACCCACCACCTCCCGTCCCGCCGCGACCAGGTCCCACAGCTCCTCGGGGGTGGTCACCCCGCCGGGGAAGCGGCAGGCCATCGCCACCACCGCGATCGGCTCGTCGTCCGCGCCGCCGGTCCGGGCCGGCGGCGGTGCGAGAGGCGAGGACACGGGCGTGCCGGCGGTCAGGCGGTGCAGGAGGTGGTCGGCGAGGCCCCGGGGGGTCGGGTAGTCGAAGACGAGGCCGGCGGGCAGGCGCAGCCCGGTGGCCTCGGCCAGCCGGTTGCGCAGCCCGACCGCTGTGAGGGAGTCGAAGCCCAGCTCCTTGAAGGCGGCCTCGGGCCGGATGGCCGCGTCGGAGGAGTGGCCCAGGACCACGGCGGCCGTCCGGCGCACCGTTTCCAGCACGACGTCACGCTGTCCGGAGGTGTCGAGACCGGCGAGGCGTGAGGCCAGGGCGCTTGCCACCGACCGCCGTTCCGCGGCGCGGCGCCGGGCGGGCCGGGCCAGGGCGCGCAGCAGCGCGGGGACCGCGGGGCCCGGTCGGGTGGCGAGCGGGTCTTCTTGCGGGTCCGCGGCCAAGGCCACCGGGCGGGTGAGGTGCGGCGCCGTGTCGAACAGGTGCAGGGCGTGGGGTGTGGCCCGTTCCCCCAGGGTCCAGGCCAGGCCGACGCCCGGGAGCCCGGCGGAACGCCGGTGGGCGATCAGCGCGTCGGCGCAGGCCCGGGCGGCGGCGCAGCCGGCCTGGCCGGGGCCGGCCACCACGTCGGTGACGGCGACGGAGGAGAGCACCGCGAACATCCGCAGCGGCAGGTCACGGGTGAGGGCGTGCAGATTCCACGCGCCGGTGGCCCTCGCCGCCCAGGTCCGCGACAGCCGCTCCTCGTCCCAGGCCTCCAGCGGGGCCGCGTCGGCCGCCTCGGCGATGTGCACGACGCCCACCAGTGGGTGGCTGTCGGGAATCGCCTCCAACGCCGCCGCCAGGGCGGTGTGGTCGGCGACATCGGCCGCAGCCGCCTCCACCTCCGCCCCCAGCGCCGTCAGCCGCTCGGCCAGGGCGGCCGCCTCGGGGGCCTGGCCGCCGCGGCGGGAGAGCAGCAGCAGCCGCGGGGCGCCGTACGCGCGCACCAGGTGCTCGGCGACCACGCCGTGCGACGGACCGGGCTCACCGGCCACCACCACCGTGCCGCCGGAGAGATCGACCCCCGGGCGCTCCCCGGGCCGCTCGACGGCACGCAGCAGACGGGGAACCGAGACCGCGCCCGAACGGACCGCGATCCGCGGCTCGTCCGCGTCGATGGCCCGGCGGACCGCCTCGGCCAGCCTTTCGCTCCCGCTCGCGGCGGCGGCGGCGTCGGAGTGGGTGCCGGTGCCGGTGCCGGTGCCGGTGTCTGTGTCTGTGTCTGTGTCTGTGTCTGTGTCGACCAGCGTGATCCGGCCCGGGTGCTCGGCCTGGACCGCCCGGACCAGGCCCCAGACGGCCGCGCCACCCGGATCCGGGGGCCCGTCCTCCTCGCCGGCCGAGACCGCGCCGGAGGTGACCAGCACCAGCCGGGCGTCCGGTGACCGGGGCTCGGCCAGCCAGTCCCGGATGAGCCCCAGCGTGCGCCGGACAGTGGCCAGACCCGTCTCGCTCCCGGTGCCGGAGTCGGCCGCCGGTGCCACGGTGCGGACAACCAGGTCCTCGGTCTCCGCCGGCTCGGGCCGGTCCTCCGGCGGCGGCAGCGGCAGCCACTCCACCGTGAACAGGCCGCCCGCGCCACGCCGTTCGGCGGCCTTCAGCCAGTCGTCCCCGGCCGGGCGCAGCGCGACCGAATCCACGCTGAGCACGGGGGCGCCGGTCGGGTCCGCCACGACGACGTTCAGCTCGCGGCCTTCGCCGTCCTCCGACCGCCGCGCGCGGAGCCGGACCCGAACGCCCGTCGCGCCGCCCGCGTGCAGCGACACACCGCTCCAGACGAACGGCAGCCACAGCGGGCCGTCGGCCCGCCGGCGGTCCAGCGCCACCGGGTGCAGGGCGGCTTCGAGCAGCGCGGGATGGATGCCGAACCCGTCGGCGCCCTCCCCGGCTCCCTGGTCCAGGGCCACCTCGGCGAGGAGATCGGGGCCGTGCCGCCACACCGCCTGGACGCCCCGGAACGTCGGGCCGTACCGGTAACCGGCCGCCTCGGTGCGCGCGTACAGGTCGGCGATGTCCACCGGCTCGGCCCCGTCGGGCGGCCAGGCGCCGGTGAGCTCCGTCCCGGCCGTCGTCCCAGTCCTCGTCCCGGCCGTCGCGCCGGGCGCGAGGGTGCCCGTCGCGTGGCAGGTCCAGATGTCCCGCTCCCCGGGTCCCTCCGGTGTGCCGGACGCGGGTTGGGAGCAGACGCGCAGCTCGCGGCGCCCGTCCTCGTCGGGGGCGTCCACCACGAGCTGGACCCGCAGCTCGGAGGTGGCCGACAGGGTCAGGGGCACCTGGAGGGTCAGCTCCTCGATCCCGCCGCAGCCCGCCTCGTCGGCCGCCCGCAGCGCCCACTCCACCAGGGCCGTGCCGGGCAGCAGGACCACGCCCGCGACCTCGTGCTCGCCCAGCCAGCCGGCGTCACCGGCGGCCGGAAGACGCCCGGTCAGCAGGAGCCCGCCGTCGGCGAGCCCCGTCGCGGCCGACAGCTGCGGGTGTTCCACCGGCCGCAGGCCGGCCGCGCTGACATCGCCCGCCGTACGGCCCGCCGCCACCCAGTAGCGCTCGCGCTGGAAGGGGTAGGTGGGCAGGTCGGTGGTGGCGACCGGGGCGGTGGGATACCAGGGCCGCCAGTCGACGGCGAGCCCGGCGGTGTGGGCGTGGGCGAGGGCGCCCGCGAGGTCGAGAGGGCCGCCGTGGTCGCGGCGGAGGGTCGGGATGGTCGTGGCGGGCACGTCGGCGTCGTCGATGGCGTCCTGGATCCCGGGAGTGAGGACCGGGTGGGGGCTCACCTCGATGAAGTGGCGGTGGCGGTCGGCGAGCAGGGCGGTGAGGGTCTCGGTGAAGCGGACCGGCCGGCGGAGGTTGGTGAACCAGTACTCGGCGTCGAGCGGGGCGCCCGCCGGCGGCTGGGCGATGACCGTGGAGTAGAAGGGGACGGTGGGCGCGGTGGGCGCCAGATCGGCGAGTTGCGCGAGGACGGTGTCGCGGATGCGATCGACGTGCGAGCTGTGGGAGGCGTAGTCCACGTCGATGGCGCGGGTCCGCGCGCCCTCGGCCTCGGCCGCCGCCAGGACCGCGGTGATCTGCTCGGGCGGCCCGGAGACGACGGTGGAGCGGGGGCCGTTGTGGGCGGCGACGGCGACGCCCTCGGCCGCCTCGCCGAGGCCGGTCAGCAGGCGGGCGGTGTCCTCGGCGCCGAGGGTGAGGGAGGCCATGGCGCCGTGTCCGGCGAGGGCGCGGAGGGCCTGGCTGCGCAGGGCCACGACCTTGGCGGCGTCGTCGAGGCTGAGGGCCCCGGCCACGCAGGCGGCGGCGATCTCGCCCTGGGAGTGGCCGATGACGGCGGCCGGGGTGATGCCGAAGTCCTGCCAGAGGCCGGCCAGGGAGACCATGACGGCCCACAGGGTCGGCTGGACGACATCCACGCGCGCTGGGTCGGTGGCGGTGTCGGTGCCGCGCAGCACGGCGGTGAGCGACCAGTCCACGTACGGCGCCAGGGCCCGCTCGCACTCCGCGATCCGGGCGGCGAAGGCGGGGGAGGAGTCCAGCAGGCCGACGGCCATGCCGGACCACTGGGAGCCCTGGCCGGGGAAGACGAAGACCGGACCTTCCTCGGGGTCGAGGGCGGCGCCGCGGATCAGGCCGGGGTGTTCACCGCCGGCGGCAAGGGCCTCCAGGGCGGCGGTGAGATCGGGCAGCCGGGTGCCGGTGACCACGGCGCGCTGGTCGAACGTGGCGCGGGTGGTGGCCAGGGACCAGGCCACCTCGGTGGGCGAGACGTCCGGGGCGTCGGCGACGGCCCGGACCAGCCGGCGCGCCTGGTCGGCCAGGGCCTCCCGGGTACGGGCCGAGAGCACCCAGGGCACCACGCCGCCCAGGACGGCCGGCCCGCCGGCGCCTTCCGCCTCCGGCCCCGGGGACGGGACCGGCTCAGCCGCCTCCTCCAGGATGACGTGGGCGTTGGTGCCGGAGATGCCGAACGCGGAGACGCCGGCCCGGCGCGGGCGGCCGGGGGCCGCCGGCCAGCCGACCGGCTCGGTGAGCAGCCGCACCGTGCCGCTGCTCCAGTCCACGTGCGAGGTGGGCTCGTCGACGTGGAGGGTGGCCGGCAGCGAGCCGTGCCGCAGGGCCATCACCATCTTGATGACACCCGCGATCCCGGCGGCGCCCTGCGTGTGCCCGATGTTCGACTTCACCGACCCCAGCCACAGCGGACGGTCCTCCGGCCGCTCCTGGCCGTAGGTGGCCAGCAGCGCCTCGGCCTCGATCGGGTCGCCGAGCGTGGTGCCCGTGCCATGGGCCTCCACCGCGTCCACCTCGACGGCCGCCAGCCCGGCGTTGGCCAGCGCCTGGCGGATCACCCGCTGCTGCGAGGGCCCGTTGGGGGCGCTCAGCCCGTTGCTCGCGCCGTCCTGGTTCACCGCCGAACCCCGGACGACCGCGAGCACCCGGCGCCCGTGGCGCCGGGCGTCCGAGAGCCGCTCCAGCAGCACCAGGCCCGCGCCCTCGGAGAAGCCCGTACCGTCGGCCGCGGTGGCGAACGGCTTGCACCGCCCGTCCGGGGCCAGGCCGCGCTGCCGCGAGAACTCCGTGATCACGTTCGGGGTGGACATGACCGTCACCCCGCCGGCCAGGGCCAGGTCGCACTCGCCGTGCCGCAGCGCCTGGACCGCCAGGTGCATGGCCACCAGGGACGACGAGCACGCCGTGTCCAGCGTGACCGCCGGGCCCTCCAGGCCCAGGGTGAAGGCGATACGGCCGGACACAACGCTGAGCGCGTTGCCCGTCAGCAGGAAGCCCTCGGCGCTCTTCTCGATGTGCGGCGTGCCGAACCCCGGCACACCGCAGCCCGCGTAGACGCCGGTGGAGCTGCCCTTGAGGGCGGTCGGGTCGATGTGGGCGCGTTCGAGGAGTTCCCAGGCGGTTTCCAGGAGAAGCCGCTGCTGGGGGTCCATGGCGAGGGCTTCGCGGGGGCTGATGTTGAAGAAGGAGGCGTCGAACCGGTCGGCGTCGTGGACGAAGCCGCCTTCCTGGATGTAGCTGGTGCCGGGGTGGTCGGGGTCGGGGTGGTAGAGGGCGGTGAGGTCCCAGCCGCGGTTGGTGGGGAAGGGGCCGATGGCGTCCGCGCGGGTGTCCACGAGCTGCCACAGGTCTTCGGGGGAGTCGATGCCGCCGGGGTAGCGGCAGGCCATGGCGGTGATGGCGATGGGTTCGTGGTGGCGTTGTTCCGCTTCGCGCAGGCGCTGTTTGGCCTCGCCCAGATCGAGGGTGACCCGCTTGAGGTACTGACGCAGCTTGTCTTCCGTGGACGACATGGTTCCTCCCCCTCACTCCTCGTCAGGACGAGCCGAGTTGCTGATCGATGAGCGCGAACATCTCGTCGTCCGACGCCGACTCCAGCGCCTCGCCGTCGATGTCCTTGGCGCCGGCCGTTCGGCCCTCCAGCCGCGACAGCAGGGCGTGGAGCCGGCTCGCGATCGTCTCCCGGGACTTCCCCTCCACGTCATGGCTGTTCAAGGTGGACTCCAGCCTGGCCAGGTCGCCCAGGACGGGCGCGAGCGGATCGACCGCCGTGGCGGTCCGGTCCTCGGGCGCCAGTTTTTGATCGAGATAGCGGGCCATGGTCTCCGCGTCGGGGTAGTCGAAGACGAGCGCGGCGGGCAGCCGCAGCCCGGTCGCGGCCGAGAGCCGGTTGCGCAGTTCGACGGCGGTCAGCGAGTCGAACCCCAGCTCCTTGAACGAGTCGGCCGCCCGTACGGCCGCGGGGTCGCTGTGGCCGAGCACCGTCGCCGCGTGGGTGCGCACCAGGTTCAGCAACTCGCGGTGGCGTTCGGCGTCGGAGAGCGTGGCCAGCCGGCCGGCCCAGTCGGTGGACCGCGCGACGGCCGCGGCGCGCCGCACGGGTGCGCCCGCGGCGGCGATGCCGCGAAGCAGGGCCGGCACGGCGTCGGACGGCTGAGCGCCGAGCGTACGCGGATCCAGGTCGAGCGCCAGCACGGAGGCGCTGCCGTGGCCCAGGGCGGCGTCGAACAGCGCCAGTGCCATCGGCGTGGACAGCGGGGTGAAACCGGTGCGGCTCATCCGCGCCAGGTCGGCGCCCGCCAGATGTCCGGTCATGCCGCTGGCGGCCTCCCACAGGCCCCAGGCGATGGAGGTGGCCGGCAGGCCCGCCCGCTGCCGCCGGGCGGCCAGCGCGTCGCAGTAGGCGTTGGCGGCGGCGTAGTTGGCCTGCCCCGGGGTGCCGAGGGTGCCCGCGGCGGAGGAGAAGATCACGAACTTGGCCGGCGGGAGGTGCCGGGTGGCCCGGTGGAGGTTGGCCGCGGCCGTCGCCTTCGCCGCCCAGACCGACGCCAGCCGGTCCGGGGTCTGCGCGGTCAGCACCGCGTCGTCGAGGACTCCCGCCGCGTGGATGACGGCGGTGATGGGGTGGTGGGGGTCGATGGTGTCGAGGGTGTGTTGGAGGGCGTGGGGGTCGGTGGTGTCGGTGGCGGTGATGTGGACGGTGGCGCCGAGTTCGGTGAGGCGGGCTTTGAGGTCGGTGGCGCCGGGGGCGTGGGGGCCGCGGCGGCTGAGGAGGTGGAGGTGGGTGATGTGGTGGGTGGTGATGAGGTGTTCGGCGATGAGGGCGCCGAGGGTGCCGGTGCCGCCGGTGATCAGGGCGGTGCCGTGGGGGTCGAGGGCGGGGGGGATGTCGAGGACGAGTTTGCCGGTGTGTTTGGCCTGGCTCATGTGGCGCAGTGCCTGTCGGGCCTTGGCCAGTGGCCATGCCTGGACCGGGGGCGGGGTGAGGACGCCCTGGACGAAGAGGCCGGCCAGCGTGGACAGCATCTCCGACACCCGGTCGAGACCGGCGTCCGGAACCAGGTCGTAGAAGCGGTAGCGGACGCCGGAGTACGCCTCCGCGATCTGCCCGGCGTCCCGCTTGTCGGTCTTGCCCATCTCGATGAACCGGCCGCCCCCGGCCAGCAGGCGCAGGGATGCGTCGGTGTGCTCGCCGGTGAGGCTGTTGAGGACCACGTCGACGCCGCGGCCGCCGGTGGCGGCGCGGAAGGTGTCCTCGAAGTCCAGGTCGCGTGAGGAGGCGCGGTGGGCCTCGTCGATGCCCATCGCCTCCAGCACCTGGTGCTTGCCGGGGCCGGCGGTGGCGTAGATCTCGGCGCCCAGGTGGCGGGCGATCTGCACGGCCGCCGTGCCGACGCCGCCGGTGGCGGCGTGGATGAGGACCGACTCGCCCGCCTTGAGCCCGGCGAGGTCCACCAGCCCGTACCAGGCGGTCAGGAACGTCGTCGGGACCGCCGCCGCCTGCCGGTCGGTCCAGCCCGGCGGGATCGGCACCAGGGCGCGGGCGTCGGCGACGGCCACGGGCCCGAAGGCGCCCTCGAACAGACCGAGGACACGGTCGCCGACGGCCACCGAGGTGACGTCCTCGGCCACGTCGAGCACCACGCCCGCGCCCTCGCTGCCCCGGAACACCCCCTCGTCCGGGTACATCCCGAGCGCGATCAGCACATCCCGGAAGTTGATGCCGGCGGCACGCACGGCGACGCGCACCCGACCCGGGGCGAGCGGCTCCAGCACCTCCGGACAGGCCACGACCGACACGCCGTCGATGGTGCCGGTGTCCTCGCACGCCAACCGCCAGGCGGCCGTTCCCGGAGGCGGCGTCAGCTCCGGCGCCGCCGCCCGCTCGAGCCGTGGTGTCAGCACGAGCCCCCCGCGCACCGCCACCTGCGGCTCGTCCAGGGCCACCGCCCGTGCGACGGCGTCCCGCACCTCCTCGGGCCCGGCGTCGTCGTCGATGTCGCACAGCAGGAAGCGGCCCGGGTTCTCCGCCTGCGCGCTGCGCACCAGGCCCCACACCCCGGCCGCCGCCGGGTCGGGGCCCGGGGCGTCGGGATGCTCGTCGGCCTCCCCGGCCGCCACCGCTCCCCGGGTGACGAACACCAGCAGGGCGTCGGCCGGCACCGGTTCCGCCAGCCACCGCCGCGCCAGCTCCAGCGCGCCGGCGGCCGGTTCGTCGCCCTCGGCCGCCGGTACCCCGACGAGCACCGTCCGGGGGACGGCCTCCCGCGCGTCGTGCGCGGCGAGCAGGGCGTCGAGGTCGGCGTAACGGGGCGGCCCGGCCTCCGGCGAGGCGAACGGGAGCGGGCCGCCGTCCAGCGACGCCCACCCCTCGGCGGACCGCTCCGGCGCCCCCGCTGCCGCCGCAGGCGGCCCCAGCGGCACCCACGCCACGGTGAACAGCCCGTCCACCTTCCGTGCGCCCGCCTCGCGCAACTGCCGGGCGCTCGTCGGGCGTACGGTCACGGACTCGGCGCTGAGCACGGTCTGGCCCGCCTGGTCGGCCACCACGAGCCGGAAGCCGCCGTCCAGGGGAGACATGCGGACCCGGGCCGCGCGGGCGCCGGTGGCCCACAGCGACACCCCGCTCCAGACGAACGGCAGCCGCAGCCGCCCGTCGTCCCCCCGGCCGTCCAGCGCCACCGGGTGCAGCGCCGCGTCGAGCAGCGCGGGGTGGATGCCGAACCCGTCGGCGCCCTCGTGGGCCGCCTCCGGCAGCACGACCTCGGCGAGCAGGTCGGCGCCCTGCCGCCAGGCGGCGGTCAGCCCCCGGAAGGCCGGGCCGTAGCCGTAACCGAGCGCCTCGGCGCGGCCGTAGAAGTCCGCCACGTCCACCGGCTCGGCGTCCCGCGGCGGCCACACCGCCTCCGGCGCCCCCTCCGGGGCGCCCGGCGCCCTCGGGGCGAGCTGTCCGGTGGCGTGGCAGGTCCAGGGCGACGAGCCGTCCGCGTCCGGCCGGGAGTGCACCCGCACCCCACGGCGGCCCTGCTCGTCGGGGGCGTCCGCCACGACCTGGACCCGCAGCCCGCCGGACGCGGGCAGCGCCATCGGCACCTGGAGCGCGAGCTCCTCGATCCCGCCGCAGCCCGTCTCGTCGGCCGCCCGCAGCACCCACTCCACCAGGGCCGCGCCCGGCACCAGAGGGGTCCGGGCGACGACATGGTCGGCGAGCCAGCCGCCACTGGCGGCGGCGGGGAGCCGGCCGGTCATCACCAGGCCGCCGTCGGCCAGTTCGACCGCGGCACCGAGCTGGGCGTGGGCCACCGAGGTGAGCCCGGCGCTCCGCAGGTCACCCGGTCCGCCGTCCAGGCCGAGCCAGTAGCGCCGGCGCTGGAAGGGGTAGGTGGGCAGGTCGGTGGTGACGCGCGCGTCGGCGGGATACCAGGAGTCCCAGGCGATCGGCAGTCCCGTGGTGTACGCGCGGGCGACGGCGAGGGCGAGCTGGTGGGGCCCGCCCTGGTCGCGCCGGAGGGTGGGGATGGCGGCGGCGGGGACACCGGCCGCCTCGAAGGCGTCCTGCATGCCGGGGATGAGCACCGGGTGGGGGCTGACCTCGATGAAGTGGCGGTGTCCGTGTCCGATGAGGGCGGTGAGCGTGTCGGCGAAGCGGACCGGCCGGCGGAGGTTGGTGAACCAGTAGCCGGCGTCGAGCCCCGAGGTGTCCAGGCGCTCGGCGGTCACCGTGGAGTGGAAGGCGATGTCGGAGCCGGTGGGCGTCAGACCGTCCAGGGCGGAGACGATGTCCTCCCGGATGCGGTCCACATGGGGCCCGTGGGAGGCGTAGTCCACGTCGATGGTGCGGGTCCGCGCGCCGCGCGCCCCGGCGGCCGCCAGGACGGCGGCGATCCGCTCCGGCGTGCCCGAGATCACGGTGGCGGCGGGGCCGTTGGCGGCGGCCACGGTGACATCGCCCGCCCGCTCGGCCAGCTCCTCCAGGAGCCGTGCGGTGTCGTCGGCGCCGAGGGTGAGGGAGGCCATGGCGCCGTGGCCGGCGAGGGTACGGAGGGCCTGGCTGCGCAGGGCCACGACCTTGGCACCGTCGTCGAGGGTGAGCGCGCCTGCCACGCAGGCGGCGGCGATCTCGCCCTGGGAGTGGCCGACGACGGCGGCCGGGGTGACGCCCATGTGCTGCCACACGGCGGCCAGGGAGACCATGACGGCCCACAGCGTGGGCTGGACGACGTCCACGCGCTGCGGGTCGGTGGCGGTGTCGGTGCCGCGCAGCACGGCGGTGAGCGACCAGTCCACGTACGGCGCCAGGGCCCGCTCGCACTCCGCGATCCGGGACGCGAAAACGGGCGAGCCGTCCAGCAGCTCCACGCCCATGCCCCGCCACTGCGACCCCTGGCCCGGGAAGACGAACACCGGGCCCGCGGGGGCGACCGTCGCCTCTCCCGAGACGACCGCGGGATCGGGTTCGTCCGCGGCCAGCTTCTCCAGACCGGCCAGCAGCGACTCCCGGTCCTCCGCCACCACCACCGCCCGGTGCTCGAACACCGACCGCGTCGTCGCCAGCGACCAGCCCACCTCGGCCACCTCGGCCGCCTCGGCCGAGGGGAGCCGCCCGGCCACGTTGGCGGCCTGCTCCCGCAGCGCCCCGGCGGTCCGGGCGGACAGCACGAACGGCAGGACGCCGCCGAGGGCGTCCGGCCGCGGCCGCTCCGCCGGCGGTTCCGCCCGGTCGGGTGCCTGCTCCAGGATGACGTGGGCGTTGGTGCCGGAGATGCCGAAGGAGGAGACGGCGGCCCGGCGCGGCCGATCCGCCTCGGGCCAGTCGGTGGCCTCGGTGAGAAGCCTGACCGCGCCCTGGGCCCAGTCGACGTGGGGGCTGGGCTCGTCGACGTGGAGCGTGGCGGGCAGCCGGCCGTGACGCAGAGCCATCACCATCTTGATGACGCCGGCGGCGCCGGCGGCGGCCTGGGTGTGGCCGATGTTGGACTTGACCGAGCCGAGCCACAGCGGCCGGTCGTCGGGGCGGTCCTGGCCGTAGGTGGCCAGGAGCGCCTGGGCCTCGATGGGGTCGCCCAGCGTCGTGCCCGTGCCGTGCGCCTCGACGACATCGACCCCGGCCGGGTCCACCCCGGCCGTGGCCAGGGCCTGGCGGATCACCCGCTGCTGGGAGGGGCCGTTGGGCGCGGTCAGGCCGTTGCTCGCGCCGTCCTGGTTGACCGCCGAACCGCGCAGCACGGCGAGCACCCGGTGCCCGTTGCGGCGCGCGTCCGACAACCGCTCCAGCACCAGCAGCCCGGCGCCCTCGCTCCACCCCGTGCCGTCGGCCGCGGCGGCGAACGGCTTGCACCGCCCGTCCGGGGCCAGGCCGCGCTGCCGGGAGAACTCGATGAACGTGTTCGGCGTGGCCATCACCGTCACGCCGCCCGCCAGCGCCAGGTCGCACTCGCCCTGCCGCAGCGCCTGCGCCGCCAGGTGCATCGCCACCAGCGACGACGAACACGCGGTGTCCACCGTCAGCGTCGGCCCCTCGAGACCGAAGGTGTAGGCCACCCGGCCGGACGCCACGCTCGGCGTGGAACCGGTCATGATCTGGCCCTCGTAGCCCTCCGGGATCCGGCCCAGGAACCGCGCGCCGTAGTCGTCGTACATGATGCCGGTGACCACCGCCGTCCGGCTGCCGCGCAGCGCCGCCGGATCGATGCGGGCGTGCTCGAACGCCTGCCACGCCGTCTCCAGCAGCAGCCGCTGCTGCGGGTCGGTGGCCAGCGCCTCCCGGGGGCTGATCCCGAAGAACTCCGCGTCGAACAGGGCGGCTTCCCGCAGGAAGCCGCCCTCCCTGGCATAGCTCTTGCCCGTCCGCTCGGGGTCGGGGTCGTACAGCCTGGCCACGTCCCAGCCGCGGTCCTCGGGGAACGGCCCGATCGCGTCCACCCCGTCGGACACCAGCCGCCACAGCTCGTCCGGGGAGTGCACATCGCCCGGGTAGTGGCAGGCCATGCCCACGATCACGACCGGATCGGCGGCACCCCCGGTCCGGGCCGCAGCTCCCGGCCCCGCCGGGAGCGGTGCGGCGGCCGCGGCGGCGCCGAGCAGCTCGGTGCGCAGATGGCGCACCAGGGTCTCGGGGGTCGGGTAGTCGAAGACGGCGGTGGCCGGCAGGCGCACCCCCGTGGCCTCGTGGATCGCGTTGCGCAGCTCCAGCGCGGTCAGCGAGTCGAGGCCGAGCTGCTGGAAGGTCCGGCCCAGTTCGAGGGAGTCCGGCTCGGGGTGGGCCAGGACGGCGGCGACCCGCTCCCGTATCAGCTCGCCGATCACCCGGTCCTGTTCGGCCTCGGGCAGCCCGGCCAGCCGGCCGGCCCAGGAGCGGGAGGGGGACGCCTCGGCCGGGGTGGCCGTCCGTACGGGCCGGCGCACCAGGCGGCGCAGCGGCCCGGGCAGGGTCCCGGCGGCGGCCTGTTCGCGCAGCACGGCCGGTTCGAACCGGGCGGGGACCAGCACGGGCAGCGCGGTGGCGAGCGCCGCGTCGAACCGGGCCAGGCCAGCTTCCCCGGACATCGCGGCGGTGCCCGAGCGCGCCATCCGGGCCACATCCGCGGAGGCGAGGTGTTCGGTCATCCCCTCGTCCACCCCCCACAGGCCCCAGGCCAGCGAGGTCGCCGGGCCGCCGGCGGCGCGGATGTGCTCGGCGAGGGCGTTGAGGAACGCGTTCGCCGCGCCGTAGTTGCCCTGCCCGCCGCTGCCCAGCACGGACGCGGCGGACGAGAACAGCACGAAGGAGGCGAGGCCCGCGTCCCGGGTCAGCCGGTGCAGATGCCAGGCCGCGTCCACCTTCGGCGCCAGAACGGCGTCGAGCCGCTCGGGGGTCAGCGAGGTGACGACGCCGTCGTCGAGCACGCCAGCGGTGTGGACGACCGCCGTCAGCGGGTGCTCCTCGGGGACGGTGGCGAGCAGGGCGGCCAGCGCCGTGGGATCGGAGGTGTCGCAGCTCTCGACGCGTACGTCGGCCGCCAGTCCGGCCGCGAACGCGTCGATGCCCTCGGCGGCCGGCCCGCGCCTGCTGACCAGGAGCAGATGCCGGGCGCCATGGGCCTCGGCGAGGTGCCGGGCGAGCAGCCGGCCGAGCGAGCCGGTCCCGCCGGTCACCAGCACGGTTCCCTCCGGGTCGAGCACCGCCGGCGCCGCGTCCGGGCCGGGGAGCGCCGGGACCAGCCGGGGCACCAGCACCCGCCCGTCGCGGAGCGCCAGCTGCCACTCCCCGGCGGCCGCGGCGGCCGTGACCGCCGGCGCCAGCGCGTCCCGGGACGCCGGGGTGTCGTCCGTGTCCACCAGCACGATCCGGCCCGGGTGTTCGGCCTGGGCGGCCCGCAGCAGGCCGAGGACCGCGGCGCCCGCCAGGTCGGCCGGCGCGTCGTCCGCGCCGGCGGTGACGGCTCCGGTGGTGAGGACCACCAGACGGCCGGCGGCGAGGGCGTCCTCCGCCAGCCACTCCCGCAGCCGGGCGAGGACGCGGTGGGTGGCGGCGCGTACGCGGGCGGGCGGGTCGTCGTCGCGGGTGCCGTCGTCGCGGGTGCCGTCGTCGTCATGGCCGTCGAGGCGGCCCAGGACGACCAGGTCGGGCGCGGGGGCCCCGGCGGCGACCGAGGCGCGCAGCGCGGCCAGGTCCGGGTGGCGCGCGACGCGCTCCACGGGCAGCGAGGCCGTGGCGGTGTCCGCGCCGCCGGCGTCGCAGACCGCCCAGCGGTCCGGCGCCGCCGGCGCGTCGGCGGCGGGCAGGGCGAAAGGCTCCCAGTCCAGCCGGTACAGCGACCTGTCGGCCGGGCCCGCCCCGGACCACCACCGCTGTGCGGAGACGGTGCGCAGCGCGAGGGAGTCGATGACGGCGACCTCCGCGCCGACGTCGTCGGACAGCCGCATGGTCACGCTGTCCGGCCCGGTCGGCGTGATACGGACCCGCAGCCGGGACGCGCCGCGCGCGAGCAGCCGTACGCCGCCGAAGGAGAACGGCAGCCGGACCGTGCCCGGCGCGCCGCCCGCCTGGTCCTCGCCGGTGAACAGCTCGCCGATCGGGTGCAGGGCGGCGTCCAGGAGCGCGGGGTGGATGGCGTACGCACCGCCGTCCCCCCGCTGTCCGGGGGCCAGGCCCACCTCCGCGAACATCTCCTCGCCGAGCCGCCACGCGGCGCGCAGCCCCGTGAACGCCGGTCCGTACCGGTAGCCCTCGGCGGCCAGCCGCTCGTACAGCCCGGCGACATCGACGGGCTCCGCCCCGGCGGGCGGCCACGGGGCCGGTGGGGCCGTGGGCCCGGGGTTGCCCGGCGTGCCGGTCAGGGTGGCCGTGGCATGCCGCCGCCACGGGCCGCCCGGCCCCTCCACCCCGTCGGGGGCGCCGCCGGACGGGCGCGAATGGACGGTGACGGCCCGTCGGCCGGCCGGGTCGGCGGCCGAGACGGCGACCTGGAGATCCACCGCCCCCACCGGAGGCAGCAGCAGCGGCGCCTCCAGGGTGAGGTCCTCGATCCCGTCGCAGCCCGTCCGCCCACCCGCCTGGAGGGCCAGCTCGACGAAGAGCGTGCCGGGCAGCGGCACCGCGTCCACGAGGGCGTGGTCGGCCAGCCACGGCTGGCCGCGCCGCGACAGCCGGCCGGTCAGCAGCAGCCCGCCGTCCGCCGGTTCGAGCGCGGCGCGCAGCAGCGGGTGGTCGCTCCGCTCGAGCCCGGCGGCCCGCACATCCGCCTCCGCCCGTGGGGCGTCCCGCCAGTACCGGCGGCGGTCGAAGCGGTAGGTGGGCAGGTCGGTGGCCCGGGCGCCGGGCGGGAAGGCGGCGGAGAAGTCGACGGGTTCCCCGTCCACATGGAGCCGGGCGAGCGCGGTCAGCAGCGTACGGGACTCGTCGCGGCCGGCCCGCACCACGGCGGCCAGCACCGGAGCGCCCGGGCCGGAGCCACCCGGACCCTGGGCCGGGCCCTCCTCGGCCAGGCAGTCGCGCGCCATGGTGGTGAGCACGGCGTCCGGGCCCAGCTCCAGAAAACGGGTGACGCCCTCCGCGCGCAGCGCGGCGACGCCGTCGCGGAACCGCACCGGCTGCCGGGCGTGCCGCACCCAGTAGTCGGGGTCGCACAGCTGCTCCGCCGTGGCGAGCGCGCCGGTGACGTTCGAGACGACGGCCATCCGCGGCGGGGCGTAGCCGAGCGACGCGGCGACCCGCCGGAACTCCTCCAGCATCGGATCGATCCGCGGCGAGTGGAAGGCATGGCCGACCCGCAGCCGCCTGGTCCGGCGCCCGCGCTCCCGGAGCGTACGGGCGATCTCCTCCACCGCGTCCTCGTCGCCCGAGACCACCACCGAGGCCGGCGCGTTGACGGCCGCCAGCGCCACCCGGTCGGCGATGTCGGCCAGGAGCGGCGCCACCTCCTCCTCGGCGGCCTCCAGCGCGACCATCGCGCCGCCCGCGGGCAGCGCCTGCATCAGCCGCCCCCGGGCGGCCACCAGCCGCGCCGCGTCCGGCAGCGACAGCACCCCGGCGACATGCGCGGCGACCAGCTCGCCGACCGAGTGCCCCGCCAGATAGCCGGGCACCACACCGAACGACTCGACCAGCCGGTACAGGGCGACCTCGACCGCGAACAGCGCGGCCTGGGTCACCTCCGTCGCGTCCAGCGGCCCGGCCCCGTCCCCGTCCCCGACGGCGGGCGCGAACACCAGCTCCCGCAGCGACCGCCCCAGCAGCGGGTCCAGCGCCGCACAGGCCTCGTCGAACGCGGCGGCGAACACCGGATACGCCCGGTACAGCCCCTCGCCCATGCCGGGGCGCTGGCTGCCCTGCCCGGTGAAGAGGAAGGCGCAGCCACCGAGCCGCGCCGGGGCGGACGCCCGTATCAGGCCAGGATGCGTACGGTCCTCGGCGAGATCGGCCAGCCGGGCGCACAACTCCTCGCCGTCCGCGCCCAGCACGACCGCCCGGTGGTCCAGCGGCGACCGGGTGACGGCCAGCGACCAGCCGATGTCGCGGACCGGGACGCCCGGGTGCGCGGCCACATGCCCGGCGAGCGCCGCGGCCTGGGCCCGCAGCGACGCCGCGCCGCGCGCGGAGACCAGCCACGGCACGGCGGCGCCCTCCGGGCGCGACGGCGCGCTCCCGGGCGCCTCCGCCTGCGACGGGGCCGGCGGTGGCGGCGCCTCCTCGAGGATCAGATGCGCGTTGGTGCCGCTGATCCCGAACGACGAGACACCGGCCCGGCGCCGCCTGTCCCCGGCCGGCCACGCGACCGGCTCGGCCAGCAGCCGCACCGCGCCGCCGTCCCAGTCCACCACGGGCGTGGGCCGGTCGGCGTGCAGCAGGGCGGGCAGCGAGGCGTGCCGCAGCGCCATCACCATCTTGATGACACCGGCCACGCCCGCCGCGCCCTGCGTGTGCCCGAGGTTCGGCTTGATCGCGCCCAGCCACAAAGGCCGGTCCCCGGGCCGCTCCTGACCGTAGGTCGCCAGGAGCGCCTGGGCCTCGATGGGGTCGCCCAGCGTGGTGCCGGTGCCATGCGCCTCGACCGCGTCCACATCCGCCGGGGACAGCCGGGCGTTGGCCAGCGCCTGCCGGATGACGCGCTGCTGCGCCAGGCCGTTGGGCGCGGTGAGCCCGTTGCTCGCGCCGTCCTGGTTGACCGCCGAGCCGCGCACCACGGCCAGCACCCGGTGTCCGTTGCGCCGGGCGTCCGACAGCCGCTCCAGCACCAGCAGCCCCACCCCCTCCGCGAACGCCGTGCCGTCGGCCCCCTCGGAGAAGGCCTTGCACCGGCTGTCGGCCGCCAGGCCCCGCTGCCGCGCGAACTCCGTGAACACGTACGGCGTCGTCATGACCGTCACGCCGCCCGCCAGCGCCAGATCGCACTCGCCCTGCCGCAGCGCCTGCGCCGCCAGGTGCATCGCCACCAGCGACGACGAGCACGCCGTGTCCACCGTGACCGCGGGCCCCTCGAGACCCAGGGTGTACGCCACCCGGCCGGACAGCACGCTGGGCGCGTTGCCGGTGACCAGATAGCCCTCCGCGGCCCGGTCGATGTGCGGAGTGCCGAATCCCGGCAGGGCGGTGCCCGCGTACACGCCCACGGGCGCGCCCTTCAGCGACCCGGGGGCGATGCCCGCCCGCTCCAGCGCCTCCCACGCCACTTCCAGCAGCAGCCGCTGCTGCGGATCGACGGCCGCCGCCTCCCGGGGGCTGATGCCGAAGAACTCCGGGTCGAACCGGTCCGCCTCGTGCAGGAACCCGCCCTCGCGGGCATACGTGGTGCCCGGGTGGTCGGGGTCCGGGTGGAACAGCCGCTCCAGGTCCCAGCCGCGGTTGTCCGGGAACGCGGTCATCGCGTGCCGGCGCGCGGCGACGAGGTCCCACAGATCCTCGGGGGAGGCGATGCCGCCCGGGTACCGGCAGGCCATCGCCACGATGGCCACCGGCTCCCGCTGCCCCTCCTCCACCTCGCGCAGCCGCGCCCGGGTGTCGTGCAGATCGGCGGCGACCCGCTTGAGGTAATCGACCAGCCGCTCTTCGTTCGTCTCAGTGGTCACGGCGCGGCCCCTCTTCCCGCTCGGTCGGGATTCCTCGGCGTTCCTGGCAGACCGGGCTCATTGCACTCCGAGTTCCTTGTCGATGAAGTCGAGGACCTGGTCGGTCGTCGCGGCCTCGAGCCGCTCGGCCGCGCTGCCGCCGTGCGGGCCCGTGGCGTGGGCCGCCTTCCAGGCGGCCAGCAGGGCCTCCAGACGTGCCGTCACCTGACCGGGGCCGGCCCCCGCGGAGCCGTTCCCGCCGGGCGCGGTGAGCGCCGCCAGCGTCTCCTCCAGGCCCGTCAGCCGGCTCAGCACGGGCGCGTAGACGTCGGCCGCCGCCTGCTCCCGCTCCTCGGGGGCCAGCTGGGTGCGCAGGTGTTCGGCCAGCGCCCCGGGCTCCGGGTGGTCGAAGACGACCGTGGCGGGCAGCCGCAGCCCGGTGGCCGCGGTGACGCGGTTGCGCAGCTCGACGGCGGTCAGCGAGTCGAAGCCGAGTTCCTTGAACGCCGCGTCGGCCGGCACGGCGGCCGGGTCGGCGTGCCCGAGCACGGTGGCGACGTGCCCGCGGACCAGGTCGGTCAGCAGCCGCCGCTGTTCGGCCGGGGCGAGACGGCCCAGCCGGGTCGCCCAGTCCCCGGGCTCCTCGGCCGCCGCCGCCGTCGGCCGCGCCGCCCCCGCGCCGGAGCGGGCGCCCGCCGCCAGGGCGCGCAGCAGCGCGGGCAGGGCCGCTACGGGCTGCGCCGCCAGCGCCCGGGCGTCCAGGTTGAGCGCGAGCAGCGCGGGCCGCTCGCCCTCCAGCGCCGCGTCGAACAGGTCCCGCCCCTGTTCGGTGGTGGTCGGCACGATGCCCTGCCGGGCGATCCGCGCCACGTCCGCCTCGGTCAACCCGCCGGTGAGCCCGCTCGCGGCCGACCACAGGCCCCAGCCCACCGACACGCCCGGCAGGCCCTCGGCGTGCCGCCGCTCGACCAGGCCGTCGCAGAACGCGTTGGCGGCCGCGTAGTTGGCCTGCCCCGGGGTGCCGAGAGTGGACGCGAACGACGAGAACAGCACGAACATGCCCAGCGGCAGCCCGGCGGTGGCGCGGTGCAGATGGGCCGCCGCCGCGGCCTTGGCCGACCAGACCTCCGCCAGGCGCTCCCCGTCCTGCGAGGGCAGCATCGCGTCGGCCACGACGCCCGCCGCGTGGACGACGCCGGTGAGCGGATGCGCCGGGTCAAGACCCGCGATCGCCTCGCCGAGCGCTGCCTCGTCCCCGACGTCCACCGCGGCCACCCGCACCCGCGCGCCGAGCGCGCCGAGCCGGTCCGTCAGCTCCCCGGCGCCCGGGGCATCCGGGCCGCGGCGGCTGAGCAGCAGCAGGTGCCGTACCCCGCGCGAGCGCACCAGGTGTTCGGCGATCAGGCCGCCGAGGGTCCCGGTGCCGCCCGTGATCAGTACCGTGCCCTCCGGATCCGGCGCCGGCGGGACGTCCAGCACCAGCTTCCCGGTGTGCCGGGCCCGGCTGAGCTGCCGCAGCGCCTGCCCGGCCCGGCCGAGCCGCCACGCGGTGACGGGCAGGGGGGTGAAGGCGCCGACCGCGAACAGCTCGCCCAGGGCGGCCAGCAGCCGCCCGATGCGCTCCGGGCCGGCATCCGCGATCAGGTCGAACGCCCGGTACGCCACGCCGTGCTCCCGCGCGACCGCATCCGGGTCGCGCAGGTCCGTCTTGCCCATCTCGACCAGCCGCCCGCCGGTCGCGAGCAGCCTCAGCGAGGCATCGGTGAACTCTCCGGCCAGGCTGTTGAGGACCACATCGACGCCGCGCCCGCCGGTCGCCGACCGGAACCGCTCCTCGAAGTCCAGGTCCCGCGAGGACGCCCGGTGGCCGGCGCCGACACCCATGCCCTCGAGCACCGGGTGCTTCGCCGGGCTCGCCGTCGCGAACACCTCGGCGCCCAGGTGCCGGGCGACCTGGACGGCGGCCATGCCCACGCCGCCGGTCGCGCCGTGGACCAGGACGGTCTCGCCGGGGCGCAGCCCGCCCAGCTCCACCAG
The DNA here is from genome assembly GCF_039532705.1 of Streptomyces sparsogenes subsp. cuspidosporus. NCBI lineage: Bacteria > Bacillati > Actinomycetota > Actinomycetes > Kitasatosporales > Streptomycetaceae > Streptomyces > Streptomyces sparsogenes. The sequence goes on from NZ_BAAASD010000047.1 coordinate 64,435, forward strand.
GCCGTACCACGCGGTCAGGAAGGCCACCGGGGCCGCGGCGGCCTCCCGCAGGCTCCAGCCGTCCGGCACGGGGGCGACCATCCGGGCGTCCGCCACCGCCACCGGGCCGAACGCGTCCTCGAACAGGCCCATCACCCGGTCGCCGACGGCGACGCCGGTCACCCCCTCGGACACCTCCAGGACGACGCCCGCGCCCTCGCTGCCGATCGACGCCGCGGGGTCCGGGTACATGTCCAGGGCGATCAGCACATCGCGGAAGTTGAGACCCGCGGCGCGCACCGCGATCCGCACCTGGCCGGGCTCCAGGGGAGCGGACGCCCGAGGGCTGGGGACCGCCGTGAGGTCGTCGGGGCCGGCCCCGCCGGCCACCAGACGCCAGGCCCGCTCGCCCGGCGGCGCCGTCAGCTCCCGCTCGCTCTCCGCCCGGGCCATCCGGGGCACCAGCGCGCGCCCGCCCCGCAGCGCCAGCTGCGGCTCGTCCGCGCGGACCGCCTCCCGCAACGCCGTCACCAGGGCGGCGCCGGGCTCGGCGGTGCCGGTTTCGGCGGTGCCGGTTTCGGGAGGGGTGTCGACGAGGAGGAAACGCCCCGGGTGTTCCGTCTGCGCGCTGCGCACCAGCCCCCACACCGCCGCGGCGGCGGGGTCCACCGGCTCTCCGCCGGCGTCCTCGGCCCGCACCGCCGACCGGGTGACCACGGCCAGCCGCGCACCCTCGAGGCCGGCCCCGCCCAGCCACTTCTGAGCAAGCGCCAGCGTCCGGCGCGCGGCGGCCAGGCCCGAGTCCGCCCCCGCCGGGTCCGAGCCGGTCCGCACCGGGGCGACGACGATCTCGGGGGCGGGGGCACCGTCCTCCACGGCGCGCAACAGCGCGTCGAGATCGGGGTAGCGGTCGGCGCCGGCCAGGCCCGGGGCGCCGTCGCCCAGCACCGCCACCCGCCCCGGCACCGGCCCGGCCACCGCCCCGCCCGCCGGGGCGGGCAGCGGCGTCCACTCGACGGCGAACAGCCCGTGCGACCCCCGCGCCCGGCTCGAGGCGCGCAACCGCCGGCCGTCGGTCTCGCGGAGCGCGACCGCCTCCGCGGTCAGCACCGGGGCACCCGTGGCGTCGGCCAGCAGCACCCGCAGCCCGCCGGGCCGCGGCGACAGCCGCACCCTGAGCCGGGTGGCACCCCCGGCCCACAGCCGCACCCCGCTCCAGGCGAACGGGAGGAGCACCGACCCGTGCGCCGGGTCGCCCGGCGCGCCGGCGAGCCCACCGGCCGCCAGCACCGGCTGCATCGCCGCGTCGAGCAGGGCGGGATGGATGCCGAAGCCATCGGCCCGCTGTGCCGCCTCCTCGGGCAGCACCACCTCCGCCAGCGTGTCCTCGCCCTCGTGCCATACGTTCCGCAGGCCGCGGAAAGCCGGCCCGTAGCCGTAACCCGCCGCCGCGGCCCGCTCGTAGAAGCCCTCGGTCGCCACGGGCCGCGCTCCCGGCGGCGGCCACGCCCCGCCCAGGCCCGGCGGCGGGACCGGCTCGGCCGCGCCGGGCAGCAGCGTGCCCTCGACATGGCGGACCCAGCCGTCCGGCGCGCCGGAGCCCTCCTCGGGCCGGGAGTGGACCCGCACCGCACGGCGTCCGTCGCCCCCGGCAGGATCCACGATCACCTGGACCACCAGCCCGCCCGACGCCGGAAGCACCACCGGGACCTGGAACGTCAACTCCTCGACGCCGCCGCAGCCGGCCTCGTCCGCGGCCCGCAGCACCCACTCCACCAGCACCGCGCCGGGCAGCAGGGACAGATCCGCCACCACATGCTCGGCCAGCCAGCCGCCCCGCGCCGCCTCCGGCAACCGCCCGGTGAGCACCAGGCTCCCGTCGGGCAGGCGCACCGCAACCGGCAGCAGCGCGTGCCCGACCGGGGTGAGCCCGGCCCCCGCGACATCGCCCGGAGCGGAACCGCCGCTCGCCGGCAGCCAGTACCGCTCCCGCTGGAAGGCGTATACCGGCAGCGGCACCGCCGCCGGCGCGTCGGGGTAACAGCTCGCCCAGTCGACCGCCACGCCAGCGACATGCGCCTCGGCCAGCGCCCGGCACAGCCGCTCGGGGCCGCCCTCGTCCCGGCGGAGCGTGCCGATCCCCACGGCCGGGACACCGGCCGCCCCGAAGCACTCCTGCAGTCCGAGCAGCAGCACGGGGTGCGCGCTGACCTCGATGAACACCCGGTACTCGTCGGCGAGCAGGGCCCGGACCGCCTCGTCGAAACGCACCGGCTGCCGCAGGTTGGTGAACCAGTAGCCGCTGTCCAGACCGGCCGCGTCCATGCGGCCGCCGGTCACCGTCGAGTAGAAGGCGACGTCCGAGGTGACGCCGGACACCCCGGCGAGCACCTCCGCCAGCTCGCCGGCGATGCGGTCCACCTGCGGGCCGTGCGAGGCGTAGTCCACGTCGATCGTACGGGCCCGCAGCCCCTCGGCCCGGGCGGTGGCCACCACCTTCGCGACCTGCTCGGGAGGCCCGGACACCACCGTGGACGAGGGGCCGTTCACCGCCGCCACCGTCACATCCGCCGCCTGCCCGGCGGCCAGCCGCCCGGCCCGCTCCACGCCGCAGCCCAGCGAGGCCATGGCACCGTGCCCGGACAGCGCCCGCAGCGCCCGCGCCCGCAGGGCCACCACACGGGCACCGTCCTCCAGCGTCATGGCGCCCGCGACACAGGCCGCCGCGATCTCCCCCTGCGAGTGGCCCACCACGGCGGCCGGCCGCACCCCGTGCGCCTCCCAGACCGCGGCCAGCGACACCATGACCGCCCACAGCACCGGTTGCAGCACATCGACCCGCCCGATGTCGGCGACGCCGTCCGCGCCGCGCAGCACATCGGTCAGCGACCAGTCCACATGCGCGGCCAGGGCCCGCTCGCACGCGGCGACGCGGTCCGCGAACACGGGGGAGGAGTCCAGCAGTTCCACGCCCATGCCCAGCCACTGCGAGCCCTGCCCGGGGAAGACCATCACCGGGCCCGCGCCCACGTCGGCCGCCACGCCGCGCACCACCGCCGGGCCCGGCTCGTCGGCCGCCAGCCCTTCGAGCGCGGCCAGGAGCTCCGCCCGGTCCCGGCCCACCACGACGGCCCGGTGCTCGAACGCCGAGCGGCGCGTCGCCAGCGACCAGCCCACCTCGGCGGCGCTACTCGCCGCCCCCTCCGCCGCCAGGAAGGCGCCGAGCCGCGCGGCCTGGTCCCGCAGCGCCTTCTCGCCGCGCCCCGACACGGGCCAGGGCACCACGCCGGGGCGGGCGCCGCCTTCGGCCGTGCCGCGCTCCACCGGGGGCCGCCGCCCGTCCAGCGGGTCGCCGTCGTCCGGGGCCTGTTCGAGGATCACATGAGCGTTGGTGCCGGAGACGCCGAACGACGACACCGCCGCCCGGCGCGCCCTGCCGGTCGCGGGCCAGTCCCGGGGTTCCGTCAGCAGCCGCACCGTGCCGCCGCTCCAGTCCACGTGCCGGGTCGGCTCGTCGATGTGCAGGGTCCTGGCCAGTCTGCCGTCGCGCAGCGCCATCACGGTGGCGATCGCGCCCGCGACCCCGGCCGCCGCGTGGGTGTGGCCGATGTTCGACTTGATCGAGCCGAGCCACAGCGGGCGGTCCGCCGGGCGGTCCGCCCCATAGGTGGCGATCAGCGCCTCCGCCTCGATGGGGTCGCCCAGCCGGGTGCCCGTCCCGTGCGCCTCCACCATGTCCACGTCCGCGCCCGCCAGGCCGGCCCGGGCCAGCGCGTCCCGGATCACGTTCTCCTGGGCGACGTCGTTGGGCGCGGTGAGCCCGTTGCTCGCGCCGTCCTGGTTGACCGCCGAGCCCCGCAGGACGGCCAGGACCTCGTGCCCGTTGCGCCGCGCGTCGGACAGCCGCTCCAGCAGCAGGACACCGGCCCCCTCCGAGAAACCGGTGCCGTCCGCGGCGGCGGCGAACGGCTTGCACCGGGCGTCGGGCGCCAGCGCGCGCTGCCGGCAGAACTCGGTGAACATCAGCGGCGTGGACAGCACCGTGACGCCGCCCGCCAGCGCGAGGGAGCACTCGCCCTGCCGCAGGGCCTGCCCCGCCAGATGGATGGCCACCATCGACGACGAACACGCGGTGTCCACGGTGACCGCCGGCCCCTCGAAGCCGAAGGTGTACGCGACCCGGCCGGAGATCACGCTGGTGAGGCTGCCCGTGGTGGCGTAGCCCTCGAACCCCTCCGGAATCCGCGGCAGGCCGGAGATGTAGTCCTCGCTGGAGACCCCCACATACACGCCGGTCCGGCTGGCGCGCAGGGTGTCGGGCACGATCCCGGCGCGCTCCAGCACCTCCCACGACAGCTCGAGGAGCAGCCGCTGCTGCGGGTCCGTCGCCAGTGCCTCGCGCGGGCTGATCCCGAAGAACCCCGCGTCGAACCGGTCGACGTCGTAGAGGAAGCCGCCCTGGCTCACATAGCTGGTGCCGAAGTGGCCCGGATCCGGATGGAAGAGGCCGTCCAGGGCCCAGCCGCGGTCGGTGGGGAAGTCGCCGATCGCGTCGCCGCCCGACAGGACGAAGCGCCGCAGGTCCTCCGGGGAGCGCACCCCGCCGGGGAAACGGCAGGCCATGCCCACCACCGCCACCGGCTCCTGACGCCCCTCCCCGAGCTCCTGCAGACGGGTCCTGGCGTCGTGCAACTCGGTGGTGACCCGGCGCAGGTACTCGACCAGTTTCTCTTCGCTGACCATGTCGTCACCTGCCTTCAGCGTTGGGGCGCGGACTCACGTCGGAGAGCACGCCGAGCTCGTTGTCGATGAAGTCGAGGATCTCGTCGGCCGTGGCGGACGCCAGCTTCCCCGCGGCGCCGGCCGTCGTGCCGTTGTCGGTGGTCTTCTTCGGGGCGGTGGTGTTCTTCGCGGCGGTGGTGTTCTTCGTGGCGGCGGTCCCGCCGGCCTCCCCGGGGGCGTCGGGGGTGAGCTGCTGCTCGATGCGGCGGGCCAGCGCCTCCGGCGTCGGGTGCCGGAAGATGACGGCGGCGGGCAGCCGCAGCCCGCTGGCCGCCACCAGCCGGTCGCGCAGCTCGACCGCCGTCATCGAGTCGAAGCCCAGCTCCTTGAACGAGGCGTCGGCCCGCACGGCCCTGGGGTCGGTCTGCCCGAGCACGGCGGCGGCCTGATCCCGCACCAGCTCCAGGACGGCGCGGCGGCGTTCGGCGGGCCCGAGCCCCGCCAGCCGGCCCGCGAGATCGGCGGCGCGCCCCGGTGAGGCGGCCACCGGCCGGGCCGGCGCCCGGCCG
>NZ_BAAASD010000048.1:0-67441 GCF_039532705.1 Streptomyces sparsogenes subsp. cuspidosporus
CCTACTGGCCCCTCCCACCTCACACCACGTACGCCCCACCCCCCGGCTACGCCCAGCCCACCCCGTACGCCTACCCAGCCTGGCCCCCGGCCGGTCCGCCGCCGCACCCGCAGGGCCAGCCGTGACCTGCCACCCGAGCTCCACTTAATACGTTCATATGACTAACCTTTGGGTCGACCACGATCTCGGATCTTGGGGGACCCATGTGGGACATCACTCCTGGCGAGGAGCTCAGACGAACTGAGGTCCATGCTCGGTACAAGGGCAACCGACAAGCCGGGATCGCCCCAACGAAGACAGAAGTCTTCCTGTTCAGCAACCCCAGCAGGGGACGCAAGGTTGGCTACTTCGACGGCTGGGGCGCGGACGGCTGTTACCACTACACCGGCGAAGGCCAGCATGGCGACCAGGAGATGACCCGAGGGAACTCCGCGATTCTCGGGCATCAGGAGCGCGGGCGTGCCCTGCATCTCTTCGAATCCGTGGCGCGGAGCGTTGTCGCGTACGTGGGGCAGTTCGCGCTCGCCACGGATCCAGCGTGGTACTACAGGGACGCGCCTGACGCCAATGGCGAGATCCGCAGCGTGATCATGTTTCGTCTCAAGCCGCTTGGCACCGTTGCCTCACTGGGCGAACAGATCCCGCTCACCCCGACCAGCGACGACGTGGTCCAGGACGTAGAAATCGAGAAGCAACACACCGAGCGCATGGTCGTCAGCCCCAACCTGGAAGAGCGTGAGGCAGAACGTCGTGAGGCTCCGTTGGTCACCGCCTACCGAGACCACCTGAAAGCACAAGGCCACAACGTCACGCGGAAGAAGATCGTCCCAGCGGGTGAGGTCAGGCCGTTGTTCACCGATCTCCACGACACGACCGACAACGTCCTCATCGAGGCCAAGGGCAGTGTCACCCGAGAGGCCGTACGCATGGCCATAGGGCAGCTCTACGACTACCGCCGCTACATCAAGCCCACTCCGTCCCTAGCGGTGCTGTTGCCTTCTCGCCCCCGAGAAGATCTCATCGAGCTGTGCAACTTGTCGGGTGCCTCGGTGATCTGGCGCAACGGGGAGACGTTCGACCAACGCACTGCGTGACTCACGTCGCAGATAACGCCACAAGCCGCCGGTGCCAGCACGGTGTCCGAGGTGGTTGATAGAACTGCAGCACCACTCAACGTGATGGGGAGATGCTGCTATGGCCGATCACCTTCCAGACCAAGCAACGCCGGTGCTCGGTTTGTACGAACGGCTGATCACCTCCCGTCTCGAAGAACAACTCAAGTTGTTGGATGCCAACGGCTGGAAGGCCATTGAGCAGACGGTCGGCGAGCACTCGTCCCCTCACGTGCTCGCCCGCCACATCGCCGAGACGGTCCAGCAGCTCTTCCTCACACTCTCACGCGCGGAGCAGGTCGCCGCTGCCAACCACATCCTCGAGTCCATCAGCACTCTCGACGGAGCTAAGCAGTGGGTTCATCTCATCGCCGACGGCCCGCGCCAGTTAACAGCCATCGCCGAGCAGCAGGCCCCAGGCGTTTACTCCGTACGCCCGGCCACCCCGCTCTCGGAGACGGCCCTCATCACCAACTCCCCCGAGGACCCGAACCTCGGCTTCGAACTCCGAGCCGAGCTGGCGACCGCAGACCGCGTCGATCTTCTCTGCGCCTTCGTGAAGTGGCACGGCCTGCGCGTGCTCGAAGACTCGCTAGCAGCGGCCCGTGATCGAGGCGTGCCCATCCGCGTCATCACGACGACCTACATCGGAGCGACGGAGCGGCGCGCCCTGGATCGGCTCGTCCAAGAGTTCAACGCCGAGGTCAAGGTCAACTACGAGATACGGTCCACGCGTCTACACGCGAAGGCCTGGCTGTTCCGGCGCAACAGCGGCTACGACACCGCGTACGTCGGTAGCTCCAACCTCTCCAAGACGGCGCTCCTCGACGGCCTCGAATGGAACGTCCGGCTCTCCTCCGTAGCCACGCCGGCCGTCTTGAAGAAGTTCGAGGCCACTTTCGACTCGTACTGGAGCGAACCCGCCTTCGAGACGTACGACCCCACCCGCGACGGCAGCAGGCTCCAGGAAGCGCTCCTCCTCGCTGGCGGCAAGCAGCACGGCGACACCCACGCGATCAGCCTCTCCGGCCTCGAGGTACGGCCGTACCCACACCAGCAAGACATGCTCGAACGGCTCCGCATCGAGCGAGACCTCCACGGCCGACACCGCAATCTGCTCGTCGCGGCCACGGGCACCGGCAAGACCGTCATGGCTGCTTTGGACTACCGGGCGCTGCGCAAGCAGCATGCAGGCCACCCGCTCAGTCTGCTCTTCGTCGCTCACCGCCAGGAGATCTTGAAGCAGTCGCTTCGTACGTACCAAGACGTACTGGTGGACGCGAACTTCGGCGAGTTGTTGGTCGGTGGGGACGTCCCACAGGACTGGACTCACGTGTTCGCCAGCGTGCAGTCTCTCAACGCTCGCTCCTTGGAACGCTTCGCTCCCGACCACTTCGATGTTGTCGTCATCGACGAGTTCCACCATGGGGTGGCTCGGACCTACCGGCAGATCATTGACCACTTCAAGCCGATGGAGCTCCTTGGTCTCACTGCCACACCCGAACGCGCGGATGGCCGCAACGTCCAAGACGAGTTCTTCGAGGGGCACATCGCAGCTGAGATGCGGCTGTGGGAAGCGTTGGAGAACGACCTCCTCAGCCCCTTCCACTACTTCGGCATCGCCGACAACACCGACCTAGAGGGGCTCACCTGGAAGAAAGGCGCCTACGACACAGGAGAGCTAAGCCAGCTCTACACCGGCAACCACGCTCGGGCGCGCCTCATCGTGAAGGCCGTCCAAGAGAAGGTGACGGATCCGGGGTCGATGCGAGCGCTGGGATTCTGTGTCTCCGTGGCGCACGCCCACTTCATGGCTGACTACTTCCGTCAGGCAGGGCTGAATGCCAAAGCGCTCGACGGGACGACCCCGGCCCCCGAGCGTGCCCAAGCCCTCGCCGACCTGAAGGACGGCCGACTCCAGATCATCTTCTCGGTCGACTTGCTCAACGAAGGGCTCGACATCCCCGATGTGGACACCCTTCTGCTGCTGCGCCCTACCTCCAGCGCCACGATCTTCCTCCAGCAACTTGGTCGTGGGTTGCGCCGTACACCAGACAAGGCCGTGCTAACGGTGCTCGACTTCATCGGCCAACACCGCAAGGAATTCCGTTTCGAAGACCAGTTCCGTGCGCTGACGAACTTCACACGGAACCGACTTGTCGAGCACATCGAGCATGACTTCCCACAGCTTCCGTCGGGCTGCCAGATCATCCTGGACCGCAAATCAAAGGAGCGGATCCTGGACAACATCAAGACGCAGATCAACGTCAACGTACGGCAACTGACGCAAGAGGTCGCCGCATACGCCGAGCCACGGCTTGGCGCATACCTCAACGAGAGCCAGCGGGAGCTCAAAGAGCTCTACCGGGCGAACAATTCCTGGACCCGCCTCCTCAGGCGCGCCAATCTGCTCACGGATGCCGCGCCAGAAGGTGAGGAGCAGCTCCTCAAGCGCGTATCGGCGTTCCTACACGTCGATGACCCCCAGCGTGTGGACGCCTACAGCCGCATGCTGGCCGACGACGCCCCTGCGTACGACACGCTGGATGCGGCAGGACGCGCGTATGCACGGATGCTCTTCTTCTCCCTGTGGCCAGATGGCGGCGGCTTCTCCAGCTACCCAGCAGGATTCGAGTCACTTAGCCCCCAGAAGGCCTTCCGAAGCGAGCTCCGCCAGGTCCTCGCTTACAACCTGGAGCGCACTGACCACTACCCGATTCCACTCCTGGGCGACCACAGCGGAATTCCGCTAACCGTCCATGCCTCGTACAGCCGCGAAGAAATCCTGCCCGCCCTCGGCCAAGCGGACGTGGGGGGCTCCTTGCCCGCCAATTTCCGTGAAGGCGTGAAGTGGTGCGAGGGCCTCAAGACCGATGCACTCTTGATCACGCTCGAGAAGGACGACAAGGACTTCTCACCACAGACGCGCTACAAGGACTACGCCATGAGCCCGGAGCGCTTCCACTGGGAGTCACAGAACCAGATCTCCGAGGCGTCTCCCACGGGCCAGCGCTACCAGCACCACAAGCAACGCGGCACGCACGTACTGCTCTTCGTTCGGCGCTACAAGAAGACGGACATCGGCGGGCCGCAGCCGTGGATGTTGCTCGGGCCAGCCGAGTACGAGTCCCACGAGGGCAGCAAGCCCATGGGGATCGTCTGGCGACTCAAGCACGCCTTGCCCGCCGATGTCTGGACTTACTCAGCCCTCGCAGCGGGGTAGGGAGGCGCGCAGGCTGCGGGCAGATCCGCCTCGAAGTGCGTCTGTGCGCGATCAAGGATGTCGTCGGGGTCCAGCCCTTGCGCAGCGGCCCAGTGGAGAAGATCCACCATGAGGCTGGTGGCCGACTCCTCCAGGACGGGGCGGCGTGGTAGCCGCGCCGCCGGGTGGTCGATCGTGCGGCCGTAGGTCTCCATCACGGCCATCGCGCGCTGGATGCGGCGCCGGTTCTCGTCCGGCGGCAGGGCCAGCTCGCACCAGACCGCCTTGCCCGCAGCGGTTCGGATCGTGCCCCATGCGGCCGCCATGCCGACAAGGAGATGCAGGCCACGGCCGCATTCCTCGTCACACCCGGCCGGGAGCCACCGAGGCTCACTCTGACTTTTGTCGTGCAGCTCAACGCGGAGCTGGTCGGCGTCGACATCGAGGACGAGGGTGGCGGCGGTGCCCTCCCCCACGTGCTTGATGACATTTGAGGCCAGCTCCGTGACGGCCAGCTGGGCCTCGTCTGCAAGTGGCGACATCCCCCAGGCGGCGAGCTGCGCTCTCACGGTGTGGCGGAGGAGCGCCAGTTGTGGGGGCTCGGCCGTGAAGGGGAGGACGCATCGGCGTTGATGGGGTTTGGTGACTGAGAAGCGGTACATGGCCACACTCCCTCGGGCGCTACACCAGCGCTGCGCCCAGTCGTGTCCGTACGACTGCGCTGCGTAGCTTCACGTTGCGAGTATCGCATTGAGAAGTCTCTTTATGTAACTTCTCACAGAACCCGGAAGGGTGAATCTGGCAGGGCGCCAACTCAGCGGCGCTCTAGCCTGGTTGCGCTGACCGCAGTCGTGGTGCAGCGCAGAGGGAGAGGGAACCGCCATGCCAGCGCGGGCTACTACTCGTCGCCGTCAGCTCGGCGCCATGATGCGCAAGTTGCGGGCGCGCAAGGGGATGACTCTGGAGGAGGCCGGACAACTCGTCGGTGTCTCCAAGGCGACGGTCAGTCGGTACGAGACGCAGGAGGGGCCAGTGAAGTGGCCCATCGTGGATGCTCTGTGCCGTGAGTACGGGGCGAGCGAGGCCGAGCGCAAGGCCGTCGTGGGACTGGCCAAGGCTGCGAAGCAGCAAGGCTGGTGGAGCTCATTCGCAGACTCCATCCCGGAGACCTTGAACCTCCTGCTCACGCTGGAGGACGACGCCATCCGCGAGGATCACTTCGCCTGTGTCTACGTGCCGGGGCTGCTGCAGACACGTAGGTACGTGGAAGCCGTGCAGCACGCTTCTGAGATGCGCTTGTCACCCGAAGACATTGAGCGTCTGGTCGACATCCGCATGAAGCGCCAAGAGATCCTGTCCCGCGCGAAGCCGCCGCACCTGTGGGCCGTTCTCGACGAGTCGGTGCTCCGGCGAGTGGTCGGCTCCCCGGACGTGATGCGGGAGCAACTGGATCATCTGCTGCACGCCAACGAGTCGCCCAACATCACGCTCCAGGTGCTGCCCTTCTCCAAGGGGGCTCACTCAGCGGCCATGGGCAGCTTCGTGATCCTCGGCGGCGCGGAGTCTTCTCTCGACGTGGTGTACGTCGATGTCCACGTCGGCTCGATCTTTATGGAGAAGGACGAAGAGCTGGAGCGCTATCGACTGGCGTTCGACTACATTCGAGCTCAGGCTATGGACATGACATCTTCATCCAAGTTCATCGAACGCATCCGCGAGGAGATCTGATGAGCAAAGCCCCTATATCAGCGACCGACGACCACTGGTTCAAGTCCTCGTACAGCGGCGCCGGAGCAACAGAATGTGTCGAGGCCGCCTTCCGGCCGGGCGGCATCGCCGTACGGGACTCGAAGGACCCCGAGCGGGCCGTGCTCGCGTTTTCGGCGGGCGCCTGGGGGGACTTCGTCGTGGCTGTTCGGCGCGGGCAGCGCTGAGGAAGCGCTAGGCGCGCGTGCCAGGCAGGGCGTATCCCTCGTCCCCGTCCCACGGGATGTCCACGTCGTCGATGTGCACCTGCCACTCGGCGTCCGGCAGGGCCCGGCGGAGCTCGGTCACGGAGGCGAGGACATGGGCAGTGACCGGCAGGAGGCGGTCGGGGGCGAGGGGGAGCTTGGTGGATCCGGCCAGGATCTCGTCCGGGTCGCTGCCGTCGTGGTCGTAGAGGTACAGGCTCTCCTCGTCCTCATACGGGAAAGACGCCTGGTGGGCGGCGGCGATGCGTGCCACCTCGGCGGTCTCGGCTTCGGTCGGCGGCGTCGAGCGGCGCGCTTGGTAGTAGATGGATACGCCCATGCGCCGAGCGTAGGGGCAGGGACGGATGGCACGGGGGCGCGGGGGCGGGTTGCCGCTGGTGGGTGACCGCCGGGCGGTGGAGGTGGACGTGTCGGTGCGGCTGGGTGCGGGGTGGCTGTGGGCATGGTGGTGATCACTCGTGCCTAGAAGAGGAGACCGTCATGAGGCCACTGTCGCGTTGGGTCGCAGCCGTGGTGACAGGGGTGGTGACTGGGGTGGTGACTGGGGTGGTGGTCGGTGTGCCGGCCATTGGTGCTTCGGCGCAGGCCGTGGGGAGTGGGGGTGTGCGGGGGGAGGGTGAGGACGTCCGCGGCGTTGAGGTGCGGGTGCGCAATGGGACGGGGTGTCGGCTTGTGCGCAGCGACTACGGGTTGAGTTCGGGGCAGTTCGTCGCGCGTCCTCCGGTGACGCTCGCCAAGGGGCAGGACGGCGTGTTCAAGGCGCAGGCGCGGGAGGGTTCGTACCAGGGGGTCGCGGGGTTCGTCGCGTACACGGCCGACAGCTGTGACGCGAGCCGGCGCAACGGGCACACGGCACGGCTGGTGTTCGGCGCCGCGGCCAACGGGTTGAACAGCTACAGCTCCGACGGCGGCGGGGCCTTCGGGACCCGGCTCTCCGGCGGGGGCGGGTCCCGCGTGATGAACTGGATCATGAGCAGGTAGCGGGGCTGTTGCAGAGTCGGTGCCCGATCATGACCCCACCGGAGCGTAGGGCCGCCGGGCCGGGCATAGGGTCGAGGGAGTAGGCACCCTCACAGTGGAGGTAAGAGGTCATGGCCGGAATTCCGGCAGGTGTGGTGGCCGCGGGCGGGCTCGTCGGCGGGTACGGGGTGGCGCGCTGGACCAAGAAGCGGCAGCTGGGCGGGGTGGCGCTGGCGGCGGCCGGGGTGGTGGCCGCGCGTGGCTGGAAGCAGAAGGCCGGGACCGGGACGGCGGCGGTGCTGAGCGGGCTGTACGTCGCGGCCTTCGCCGGGTCGCACCCGCTCGCCAAGAAGCTCGGGGCCTGGCCCTCGGTCCTCACCGTGGCCGGCGGGGTCGCCGCCGCGTCCTGGGCCGCCGCCGACCGGCGGAGCGTCGCGGCCGCGGCCTAGGGCACACCTGGAACATCGCGCGGCGGGGAGGGCCTGGTGCCCTCCCCGCCGCGTTTTGTGGTGAGTTTGGGACGGCGACACGCCGACACCACGGCGTGTCGCCGTCCCATACTCACCGCAAACAGAGTCACTCCGACGCCGACGTCAGCAGCGCCAGCTCCTCCTTCGTCAGCTCCAGGTCGGCCACCGCCAGCAGCGCCGGCAGCTGGTCCACCGTGCGCGCGCTGGCGATCGGCGCGACGACGGTGGGCTGGGCCGCCAGCCAGGCCAGGGCGACGGTCGCGTGCTCGGCGCCGTGGTTGGCGGCCACGTCGTCCAGGGCGGCGAGGACCTTCTGGCCGCGCTCGGTGTCCAGGTACTTGCCCGCGCCCTGGGCGCGGGCGCTGTCGATGGTGGCACCGGGGCGGTACTTGCCGGTGAGGAAGCCGGAGGCGAGGGCGTAGTACGGGACGGTCGCCACGCCGTGGCGGGCGGCGACCTCGGCCAGCTCGCCCTCGAAGGTGTCGCGGGAGACCAGGTTGTAGTGCGGCTGGAGGGCCACGTAGCGGGCCAGGTTCTCCTTCGCGGAGAAGTCCAGGGCCGCCTCCAGGCGCTCGGCGGAGATGTTGGAGGCCGCGATCTCGCGGACCTTGCCCGCCTTCACCAGCTCGTCCAGCGTGGAGATGATCTCCTCGATCGGCACCGAGGGGTCGTCGTAGTGGGTGTAGTACAGGTCGATGTAGTCGGTGCGCAGGCGCTTCAGGGACTCGTCGACGCCCGCCTTGACGGCCGCTGCGGACAGGCCGCGCGGGGTGGGGACGCCGGCGCCGACCTTGGTGGCGAGGACGATGTCGGCGCGGTCGCCGCGGGAGGCGAGCCAGTCGCCGATGATGGTCTCGGACTCCCCGCCCGAGTTGCCCGGCGCCCAGGCGGAGTAGACGTCCGCGGTGTCGATGAAGTTGCCGCCCGCCGCCGCGTAGGCGTCGAGCACGGCGAAGGACTCGGCCTCGTCCGCCGTCCAGCCGAAGACGTTCCCGCCGAGCGAGAGCGGGTGGACGGACAGACCGCCGATCCGCTTGCGGTGGCCGGGCTGGGTGGTCTGCGGGGACTGCGGGGTCTGTGTGGTGTCAGCCATACGTTGTTTCAGCGCGGGGGCGGAGGGGCGTATTCCCCCGTCGTGGCCCGCACTCACCCAAGATCTCGTAAACGGGCGGGCCAAGCGCCCGTGAAACCATGCCTCGTGAAAAAGGCCTCGTGAAAAGACCGACGGCCCTGGCGTCAAGGGGGGAGAGAGCGCCAGGGCCGCCGGGGTTTCGGGGCCGGACCGGTCACCCGGTCGGGAGGTCCGGGAGGTCACCCGGTCGGGAAGTCACCCGGTCGGGAGGCCACCGGGCAGGAGGTGACGGTCGCCGGTCATGGGGTCAGTCCGTGGTCGCGGAGCCAGGGCATCGGGTTGATCGGGCCGCCGCCGCCCGGCCGGACCTCCAGGTGGAGGTGCGGGCCGGTCACATTGCCCGTGGCGCCGACGCGTCCGATCACCTCGCCGGTCGTCACCGAGCCGGACGTACGGACCATCGAGGACAGGTGGCAGTACCAGATCTCGGTGCCGTCCTCGAGCTTGAGCACGATGCGGTAGCCGTACGAACCGGCCCACCCGGCCGAGGTGATGGTGCCGCCGTGGACCGCCTTGACCGGGGTGCCGGTGGGGGCGGCGAAGTCCTGGCCGGTGTGGTCGGCCGACCACATGTCGCCCGCCTGGCCGAAGGACGCGGTCAGGGTGTAGGAGGCGACGGGGAGGGTGTACTGGGCGGCGAGCTTGGCCAGCCGCTCGGCCTCGGCCTTCTTGCGGGCCGCCTCCTCGGCCTTCCGCTTGGCCTCCGCCTCGGCGGCCTTCTTCTTCGCGTCGATGTCGGACTGCCGCTCCGCCGCCGCGTCGGCGGCCTTCTGGGCGGCGGCCCGGGCCGCGGCCTGGCGCTGCGACTCGTCGGCGGCGTTCTGCTGGTTCTCGGCCTGCTGCAGGATGCGGGCGCGCAGCGCCTCGCCCGCGTCGGTGGCGCCGTTGGCCTGGTCCTCGGTGGTCAGGCCGGCCTGGGAGAGGGGGGCCGCGGAGGTGGCGGGGCCGTCGGAGTCCGAGTCGGAGTCGGAGATCAGCGAGCCGATGCCGGGCAGGTCCGCGGCGTCGGGGAGGGCCTCCTTGACCTGGCCGGCGATGTGGCCGAGGTCCGGCATGGAGATGGGGGCCTTGGGGCGGTCCTTGGCGCTGGCCATTCCGCCCGCGCCGACGGCCGCGATCACGCCGACGCCGAGGACGGCGCCGCTGCGCGCCATCGTGCCGCCGCGCTGCTTGGGGACGCGGTGCCGGCCGCGCACGGGGGCTATGGACTCCTCGGTGGGATTCCACTCCTCCCACGTCTCGGTGTCCCGGCCGGCCTTCGCCTCGGCGGCCGGTTCGAACCAGGAGCCGTAGCGGGTCGCTGTCCCCGCTCCGGCACCGGATGTGCGGGACGGGGCTTCTTCAAGGGCAGACCTGTTGGACGCCACGCGGGCGCACTCCTTTCCTTCCCTCTCGCCTACCGGGTTAGCTGACGGGTTCGGAGCAGGAAGGTCTCCTACGGGTCAGGTTCGACCCGATTCACCCCAAGGTTGGTGGTTCCCCGGTTCCCTTGGTGTTGCTTTGTCGCTGTGCTGCTGGTGCTGCTGCTGTGCGTGCGGGATTCGGCGACGGCGCACGGTGCCGCCTCTTGCGGCGGCGGTGACGACCGCGCTGCGTTATCGAACGTTAATAGAAGCCGTGACGTGATTCCAAGCTGTTCCGGGGAATCAGAGGAACCTTTGAGGTGAACTTAACGCCCAACTTCGGGCAAACGAGGGCGAGTCAGTGGTGTCGTGGGCACGCTCAGAAACGCTCTCGGGTTGATCGTGTGTCAATTGTTACCCGAAACGATCACGCTCCACTACGGAGCGTGTCCTACGGAGCGTGTTCGGGTACGGCGCCGGACGTCACCGGCGCGCGGCGCAGCGCCAGCAGCGCCATGTCGTCCGTGGTGCCGCCGCCCGTGTGCCGTTCCACATCCGCCACCAGGGCGTCGAGCAGCTCCACCGGGGTGGCGAAGCGGCGGCCGCGCAGCCGGGCCTCCGGGTCGTAGAAGGTGCCCTGCGCGTCGCGTGCCTCGCTCACCCCGTCGGTGAACAGCAGCAGGGTCACCCCCTCCGCGAAGGGCAGCTCCTCCACCCGGTCCGGCCAGGCCCCCAGGTCGCCCATCCCCAGCGGCAGCGCCGGCACCTCGGGCTCGGCGGAGCGCACCGAGCCGTCCGCGTGCAGCAGGAGCGGCGCGGGGTGGCCCCTGTTGATCAGCCGGAGCAGGGAGTCGCCGCGCGGGATCTCGGCCAGCACCGCCGTGATGAACCCCTCGATCTGCTCGAAGTCGGCCCGCCGGGCCCGCTCGCGCTGCAGCGCCCGCTCCAGCCGGAGCGCGAGCCCCTCCAGCGTCGCCTCCTGCTCGGCGGCCTCCCGGAACGCGCCGACGGTGATCGCGACCACCTCGACCGCCCCCAGCCCCTTGCCCCGTACGTCGCCGATGAGCATCCGTACGCCGTGCGGGGTGTCCTGCACGGCGTACAGGTCGCCGCCGATCGCGGCGTCCTGCTCCGCCGCCACGTACCGGGCCGCGACGTCCAGGCCGGCGAGCCGGGCCGGCGGCACGGGAAGCACGGCGCGCTGGGCCGCCTCCGCGATGCCGCGGGCCGAGGCCAGCCGCCTGCCGCCGCGGCGGACGACGTGGCTGATGAGGAGTGCCAGCAGGGCGACCGTCACGACGGTGGCGATCTCGGTGGCCGACTGGGCCCAGTCCCGGACCCCGTGCAGCTCGGCCAGCAGGCAGGCGGCGGTGACGGCGAGGGCCCCGGTGAGGGCGGTCAGCCGCAGCGGATAGAGGGGGGCGGCGACCAGCGGGGCGGCGGCGAAGAAGGGCGCGGCGGTGTAGGCCGGCGGGCTGCTGATGTCGTAGACGACCCCGCCCACGATGAGGATGGCGGGGAGCCAGGACGCGAAGCGGGGGCTGGGCATGCCCTCGGGCGCCTCGTCCCCCGCGCGGGGCGCGTCCGCGCGCGGCCTCGCGCGCCGGGGCACGTGCGGGCCCGTACGCCGTGCGGGTCTCGTACGCCGCGCCGGGCGCCCTTCGCCGCGCGGGTCCGTACGGGCGTCCGTACGCGCTCTGCTCCCTCGCACCCGCACCGGTCGCTCCCGCTTCCCTGGCCCGCTTCCCCGGCCCGCTCCGCCCGGCGGCCCCGGCCGGCGGATCCGGCCGGTACGCGCCGTCTCGTACGCGACGCCTGGCCCGCGCCGTCCCGTACGCCGCGCCGTCTCGCACGCCGCGCCGCGCCCTCCTCCTCAGGCTCGCGGGTGACGGGGCGCCGGGCGAGCCGGTGTCGGCCAGGTGGGTGCGGCGGGAGGGGGCGCCGGGGCGGCGGAAGGGGGTGCCAGAGGCGGAGGCGTCAGAGGTCCACGCCGAGGGCGCGGGCGTGGCGGTCCGCGGCCAGTTCGGCGGAGACCTCGTCGAGATACACCTCGCACACCAGCCGCCCGTCGGCGGTCAGGTTGTGCTCCAGCTCCCACAGGACGATCTCGTCCCCGCCGGCCAGCAGGAAGGCGTGCTCGTAGAAGCGGCACCACGTGGCGTCGGGGCCGCCGGAGCGGCGGCGCGGCTTGGGGGCCAGCGCGATGTCGTGGGCGAAGGCGGTGGCGAGCAGCTGCTCGGTGTCGGCGCCGGGGCGGTCGGGGTTCTCCGCGCGGCGCAGGACGCGGCGGGCGTGGTCGGCCGAGTTGTCGGAGACGTACGCGCGGGAGGTGCCCACCGGCGCGACGGACTGCAGCAGTTGCTCGGGCAGCCACAGGGGTAACCCCTCCAGCTCGTCCCAGCGGGCGCCGCCGATCCGCTCGTGGACCCGGCGCTCGGCCAGGGCGAGGGCTTCCTCGTCGGCGTACAGCTCGAACAGCGGGGCGCGGTCGGGGCCGGTGTTGTGCTCCAGCTCCCACAGCAGGAGGCTGCTGCCGTCGGGGAGCAGGAAAATGTGCCGGTAGGTGCTGTAGCCGAGCGGGCCGGCGGGCTCGTTGCACTGCCGGCAGGACCGCAGCTCGGACTGGTGCATCAGGGCGTCCCGGGCCTGGCCCAGCACCGCCTCGTCGATCTCGAAGCCGTTCTGCGCGCGGGCGAGAAGCCCTTCCAGGTGCTCGGCCGGCGTGCCGCCGCCCGCACCCGATCGTGAGTGCCCCATCCCTGTCTCCTCCCGCCTCCCGGCCATCCGCTCGCCATCCCCCCGGCGACATCTCGCGCACTTACCGTAGCGGCGCGAACACGGGCCGCGCGTGCGGTTCGACGAAGCCGTCTGTGGGCGTGTGCCTCACCCAGTGCTGCGTCGGGAGGCTCGGATATATCACTCGTTCGGCCGGTCGAACAACCCGGAATGAGTGATTCCGGCCTGGGCTCGGGTTGACAGACTCGCTTTCGTATTTCATATAAAAGCCCCCTCAGGCGGCCGTCATCCGGGGTCAGATCGCCCGTATTTCCTTCACGGAAGCGCAAGGCGAGCGAAGCGAAAGAGCGACCAATTATGCCGGACGAGTGAAGCTGATAGCAAACCCGAAGCTTTTACAGATTTTCTTCGTTGACGTGGATGTCCGTGATTTCGCGGCAGACACCCACCCGGAGGAATTAAGTGAACATCGCAAAGAAGGCAGCCCTCTTGGCCGCCGCCGCCGGCACCATGGTGATCGTCGGCGCCGGTGGCGCGTCCGCCTACAGCGGCGGTGGCGGTGGCAGCTTCCAGAGCAACGACTGTGACACGCGCGTCGGCACCATGGCCTACGGCTCCCTCCTCGCCCCGGGCGGCGACGTCAACATCGGCGCCCCCTGCACCAACGTCGACTACGGCGGCGCCGCCTACCAGAGCAACGACTGTGACACTTCCGTCGGGACGCTCGCCCCCATCTCCGGAGCCGCCGGGTCGGGCGACATCCACATCGGCAGCGCCTGCAGCAACATCTCCTACCCCAAGGCCACCACCAGCGTCCGCTCGACCAACAGCGGTTACAGCAACAACAACCTCAGCGACAACGGGAACGGCAACTACAGCGGCAGCGGCAACTACGGCAGCGGCCACCGTGGCGGCTACGGCGGCTGACCGTATGCCACGCCCGCCGCTTCACCCCGAATGAGAAAAGCAGGGTGAGCGCCTCTCTGGCCTCCATCGCGGCCCCGGACACCATCCCGTCCGGGGCCGCCTTGGCGTTGCCCAGAGAAATCGAACGGCCGACGCAGAGTGACGATGTCCCTAATGCGCCGGACGGGTAGACGTGCGGCGACTCGGGGACCCATCACCGACTGCCCTCGTTAGTCAGATGTTCGCGGATAACCGTCGAGAACTCACTTGGAGGCTTTATGCACAGGCGCAAGAGGACGGCGTTGCTTCTGGCAGCCGTGGGTGCGCTGACCATCGGCGGCGCGGGCAGCGCCGGCGCCACCGACAACGACTCGGGTACCAAGTCCGTGCCGGGAGGGACAGGCAGCCAGAAAAACGACTGCGACACGAACTCCACCATCGGGCCCATCAGGATTGTCGGCCTCGCCCCGGCAGGCGACATCACGACGGAGACCAACTGCCTCAACTACAGCGAGTCGGGAGTGCTCGAGCAGAGCAACCGCTGCCGGCACACGTCCACGATCGGATCCATCACCATCAACCCGGGCCTCGCCCCGGCAGGTGATATCACCAGCCGGACCAACTGCATCAACTACAGCAAGACCGGCGGTGCGTTGCTTCAGAGCAACAAGTGCGACACCAGGTCCACCATCGGGGACATCACCATCTCGCCGCTCGCGCCTGGACCCAAGGTCACCCAGGAAACCAACTGCGTCAACATGTCGGGGGCCGTCGACGGCAAGGGCGGTAAGCGCTCAGGGCGTTGAGGTGCTGACAGCTTCGCAAAGGCCCCCGGCGGCATCTCCCGCCGGGGGCCTTGCCATTTCGGAGCCGAACGGCGCGGAATCAGGCGAAGATAGCCTTACTGCGGCGGACGGGTGAAGCTACGCCCGGCACCGGATCCTTCGCCAATTGCCTTCGTTGTCAAGCCGTCTGCGGAATTCGCGGAGAACCTAAATGGAGGCACCCACCAATGCAGATTGGCAAGAAGGCCGCTCTCATGGCCGCAGCGGCCGGCGCGATGGTCATCGGCACCGCGGGGGGCGCGAGCGCCCACGGCTTCGGTCCCCTGTTCGGCTCCGGCGGCGCCGTTCAGAGCAACTCGTGTGACACCAGCACCGGCATGATCGCCTCGACCGGCAGCGTGTCCTCGACCGGTGAGGTCACCGTCGGCAGCGACTGCACCAACTTCACCACCTCCAGTGCGGTGGCCCAGAGCAACGACTGCGACGTCACCACCGGCCCGATCGCCGCTACGGGCAACCCGTCGCCGACCGGTGACATCAACGTGGGCCGCCCCTGCACCAACATCGCCCTCGGCGAGAACGTGCACGAGGAAAACAAGCACAAGAACGAGAACAAGGGCAAGAAGAGCAAGAAGAACAACAAGAAGTCGCACCACCGCGGCCACCGCTACTGATGTAGCAGGTGCCGTGTACCCGCCCGAGCGGGATCACAGCACCACCTCCCCGGTCGATGAGCACGGCCCCCGGCGAAGTTGTCTGCCGGGGGCCGCACTCATGCATTCAGGCCAATAAAGGAAAAGATATCCTTACTGCGGCGGACGGGTGAAGCTGCGACCGATACCGGATCCTTGGTGAATTGCCTTCGTTGTCTATGCGTCTGCGGAATTCGCGGAGACCCTAAATGGAGGCACCAACCAATGCAGATTGGCAAGAAGGCCGCTCTCATGGCCGCAGCGGCCGGCGCGATCATCATCGGCACCGCGGGGGGCGCGAGCGCCTACGGCAACGGCCCCCTGTTCGGCTCCGGCGGCGCCATCCAGCGCAACGACTGTGACACCACCACCGGCGCGATCGCCAACACAGGCAGCGTGTCGGGCACCGGTGACATCAACGTGGGCAGCGCCTGCACCAACTTCACCAACTCCGCCGCGGCGATCCAGAGCAACGACTGCGACGTTCGCACCGGCCCCATCGCCAACACGGGCAACGTGGGCCCGACGGGTGAGACCAACATCGGCCGCCCCTGCACCAACATCGCTCTCGCCGAGAACGCGAAGAACGAGCACAAGAACGAGAACGGCAAGAAGAACAACAAGAAGTCGCAGCGCGGCTACGGCTACTGATGGGGCAGGTGCCGTGTGCCCGCCCGAGCGGGATCACGGCACCACCTCCCCGGCCGATGACCTCCCCGGTCGATGAGCGCGGCCCCCGGCAGAGTTCTCTGTCGGGGGCCGCGCTCACGCGAGGCCGCTCCCCAGGCCGCTGCCCAGGCCGAGCCGCGTCAGCAGCCGGGAAGGCCGGGGACGCAGTTGTTCGGAATGTTGCCGGAGACGGTGGTCCCGGTCAGTGTCACCGTGCCGCCGGCCACGAAAATGCCACCGCCCTGGCCGCCGCCTGCCGTGTTCCCGGTCACCTGGTCGCCGATGAGCTGAGCGGTTCCCGAGGCGTTGTACAGGCCCCCGCCGTTCCCCCCGGCGGTGTTGTTGGTCAGGACTGCGGACTGCATCAGCAGCTGGCTTCCGAAGTTGGCGATACCACCTCCATGACTTCCTGAGCTATTACCGTCGATGATCACCGAATTCATGGTGAAATCGCCGCCGTTCGTCGTGATCGCACCGCCCTCGAAGTTGATGGCCCGATTGCCCCGCAGTTCCACCGACGTGAGCGTCACGTTTCCGAAGTTGGAGATCCCGCCGCCCGAGCCGTTGGCGGTGTTGTCGGAGATCTGGCTGCCGAGCGCCGTCAGCGAGCCCCCCGTGTTGATGTGCACGCCACCGCCGTCGCCCCCGGTGTTGCCTTTCACCTGACTGGAGTTGAGCGTCAGGGAGGCGTTGTTCGCGACCTCGATACCGCCGCCGAGGTTGCTCGCGGTGTTCCCGGTGACCGCGCTCGAGGTCAGCCTCAGCGTTCCCGCGTCGAGGATGCCGCCCCCGTTGAGCCCCGCGGGCCCGGTGGTCGCCGATCCGTTGGAGATCGTGATGCCGTAGAGGTCCAGGGTCCCCCCGGGAGCGACCTCCGCGATACGGAACGCGGTGCCCGAAGCCCGGGTGATGGTCGTGTCGGACCCGCTGAGGGTCACATTGCCGGTGATCACCGGAAGCCCGTCGGGCCCGTTCGTCCCCGGGCTCACCGCCGGGCCGGTGAGGCTGTAGACACAGTTCGACGCGAGCGTGATCGATCCCGACCCCGCGTTGTTGGCGTCGGTGATGGCGCTGATCAGCGCGGCGACGTCCCCGCAGGCCACATCGGGCTGATTCCCGCCGCCACCGCCGCCGCCCTCGCCGCCGCCTTCGCCGTGGCGATGGTCGCCGTGGCGGCGGTCGTCCTGGCGGCGGTCGTGTCCGCCGTCATGGGCATGGTGATGGGCAAGCTCGTCGCCGTGGCCGTGCCCGCCGCCGCCCCCGCCGCCATGGCCCCCGGCCGCGGCCGACGCGGGGACCCCCCACACCGACGCCGCCACCATCATGACCGGGACGAGACCGCGGAGCGTTGTCACGAGTCGCACGAGGTGTCTCCTTACGCCTTGCTGGATTCCGGATGGCTCGAAGCAGCAAGATCAGCCTGAGCGGAGCGGCAGGAGACGGCATCCGCTCGGGCGCAGGTGGGTGACACCATGATCTAAAAACGACGAAAACCGCAGGTCAGCGGTGCACACCTGCGGTTCGCCACGTGGGTCATCAGGGGCTCGAACCCTGAACCAATGGATTAAAAGTCCACTGCTCTGCCAATTGAGCTAATGACCCGCACCCCCGCAGCATAGCTCGGCCGGGGGCGAAGACCCGAGCCAATACCCCAGGAGGTCGAAAGGCCGTGCAACAACCGGGTGTTGCACGGCCCCTCATCAGGCCGATCGGCCTGACCTCTCCGTCGGCTTCCAGCCGACGGATCGGCGGCCGTCAGCCGTTGCGCTTCCAGCGCGGCTTGTCGGCGCGGCGGTCGAAGGACCGGTCGTGCGAGCGGTCGTAGGACCGGCCGCCGGAGTTGCCGGGCCGGTGGTCGTCACGGCGGCCCGGACGGTCGTCGCGGCGGTCGCGGCCGAACGGACGGTCACCGCCCCGGTGGTTGTGGTCGCGGCGCTCGAACGGGCGGCCAGGACGGTCGTCACGGCGGTCGTCGCGGCGGAAGCCGCCACGGTCGTCACGACGCTCGAAGGAACGGCCACCGCGGTCGTCACGACGGTCGTACGAGCGGCCCGGACGGTCGTCACGACGGAAGCCGCCACGGTCCCGGTCCTCACGCCGCTCCCGCCGCTCGAAGCCGCCCCGGTCGTCCCGGCGGTCGTACGAGCGGCCACCCCGGTCGTCACGCCGGTCGTCGCGGCGGAAGCCACCACGGTCGTCCCGGCGCTCGAAGGAACGGCCACCCCGGTCGTCACGACGGTCGTCACGCCGGTCGTACGAGCCGCGCGGGCGGTCCTCGCGGCGGTCGTCACGCCGGTCGTCACGGCGGAAGCCGCCACGGTCGCGGTCCTCACGGCGCTCCCGCCGCTCGAAGTTGCCCCGGTCGTCCCTGCGCTCGTACGAAGCGCGGCGCGGCGCCTCGTCGGCCTCCGCCGCGGCGACGGGAGCCGCGGGGGCGTCGGCCTCGGCCACCACGGACTCGGCCGAGCGCTGCGCGGGCACCACGACGTCCGCGGAGCCGTCGGCCGGGGCCTCCGGCGCCGGGGCGCCCGCCTCGGCCTCCACAGCGGCGGTCGTCTGCGCCGGCGCCACCTGCTCGCCGCGCTCCCGCGCCGCACGCGCGGTCAGCCGGTCGGCCTCCTCGCGCAGCTCCGTCGCCCGCCGCTGCGCCTTCTCCAGCTCGCGGGTGAGCTCCTGCACATCGCGCTCGGCCTGCTTGGCGGCGTTCGCCACCGACTCGGCCTGCACCTCGGTGAGCGAGCGGGCGCCCGTGATGCGCGCCACGTCCTCGTCGAAGACGCCGGCGCCGCCGACGATGTGGCGCGAGGCGTCGACGCCCGCGTCCTCCATCAGCCGGAAGATCTGCCGGCGCTGGTGCGGCAGCGCCAGCGAGACGACGGTGCCGCTCTGCCCCGCCCGGGCCGTACGGCCGGACCGGTGCAGATAGTCCTTGTGGTCCCCGGCCGGGTCCACGTTCAGGACGAGGTCGATGCCGTCGACGTGGATGCCGCGCGCGGCGACGTCCGTGGCGACCAGCACGTTCACATAGCCGTCCTTGAAGTCGGCCAGCGTCCGGGTCCTGGCGCCCTGCGTCATGCCGCCGTGCAGCGCCTCGGCCCGCACCCCGGCGTCGCGCAGCTGCTCGGCCACGCGGTCGGCGCCCAGCTGGGTCCGTACGAAGATGATCGTGCGGCCCTTGCGGGCGGCGATGGCGGCGGTGACCGGCGCCTTGTCCTTCGGCTTCACCACGAGCACGTGGTGGGTCATGGTCGAGACCGCGCCCGCGGAGGGGTCCACCTCGTGGGTGATCGGGTCGACCAGGTAGCGCTTGACGAGGGTGTCGATCTCGTTCTCGAGGGTCGCGGAGAACAGCAGCCGCTGGCCGCCCTGCGGCACCAGGTCGAGAATCTCGGTGACCTCGGGCAGGAAGCCCATGTCGGCCATCTGGTCGGCCTCGTCCAGGACCGCGATCTGCACCTTGTCCAGCGACGCGGCGCCGCGGTCGATGATGTCGCGCAGCCGGCCCGGGGTGGCGACGAGGATGTCGACCCCGCGCTCCAGCGCGTAGATCTGATTGCCCATCGAGGTGCCGCCGCAGACCACCTTGAGCTTGAGGCCCAGGACGTCGCCGTACGGCTGCAGCGCGTCGCTCACCTGCATGGCGAGCTCACGGGTGGGGGTGAGGATGAGGCCGCGGGGGCGCTTCTTCTCGGTGTGGCCGCCGGCCAGCGTGGTCAGCAGCGGGAGCCCGAAGGACAGGGTCTTGCCGGACCCGGTGCGGCCACGGCCGAGGATGTCGCTGCCGGCCAGGGCGTCCGGGATGGTCGCGGCCTGGATCGGGAAGGGCGTGGTGACGCCGTTCTGCGCCAGCTTGCGGACGATCTGCTCGGGGAGGCCGAGGTCGGCGAAGGTGAGCTGCGGCTGCTCGGCGGGGGTCTGCTCCGCAGAGGTCTGGGGCTCGGTCTGGGCGGGTTCGTCGGTCTGGGTGCGCTCGGCCTGCTCGGTCAGCTCGGTCTGCTCGTCGGCGGCGGGCATGACGGCGTGGTCAGTGGCAACGGACATGCGAAATGCGAAACCTTCCGGAGTTTCGGCACGCGCCCAAGCTCCGTGTGATGTCGCAAAAAACCGCCTCAGTGCGGTCAGCCACGGGAAGGTAAGGAACGCGCCACGCGGCGCTCTTCGGTTTGGCGCCGGGCAAATGGGATCAAACGATCTACCACCATACGCACTTCCACCCCCCAAGAGCAAATCCACCACGCGGCCCGTGCCAGTCGGGCGCCCGGCGGGCCGGCGTCAGTCGTCCTCCTCCTCGTCGGGCGCCGGGGAGGCGGGCGGGGAGTCCGGCGCGGAGGTGGTCGGCCGCGGCGGCTCCTGGGTGCCCGGCGCCGGGTCCGAGGGGGCCGCGGTGGAGGGCCCGCCCTGGGACGGCGACGAGGGCGCGGACGGCACCGGCCGGTGCGGGCCCTGCCCGCCCTTCGGGGGCTTGGCCGGGGAGGGCTCGGTTTCGCCCGGCGCGGAGGCCGAGGCCGACCCCTTCGCCTCCTTGTCCCCCTTCTCGCCCTTCTTCCCCTTCTTCTTGTCCTTCGCCCGCTTGCCGTCCTTGCCGTCCTTGCCGTCCTTGCCGTCCCCGCCGTTCTTGCCGTCGTCCCCCTGATCGTCGTCCGGGTACGTACGCGCCCTGGCGTCCGCGTTCGCCGCGCCTCCGGGCTCCGCCGCCCCGTCCCGGTGCGGGGCGGTGTGGCGCGACCCCGGTCGCTTCGGCCCCTCGGAGACGCTCGTGCAGCCCGCCAGGGCCACGGCCGCGGCGACGAGGGCCGCCACCGCGCAGGGCCCCCGCAGGACACGGGTCGCCCGGGCGACCCTGGGCGCCCGGGAGGCCCGGGACGCCCCAGGACGGCGGGCGGGGCGGACGGAGCGGGGAGCGGGCGATCCGGGCATGCGGGCAGGCCTCCAGGGCGCGGGGGTCACGGACGCCCTGCCCAACTGAACCCGCCCCGCCCAGGACACGCCCGGGCCCAGAGACGCGCACCGCGTGATAAACGCCGCCCGGAACGGACGCCGGAAGGCCGCAGCCCGCAGCCGTGTCAGCCGTAACTACCCGCTGCCGCCGGCCGCGGCCTATCAGTCATAGCCACCCGCGGCCGCCGGCCCCGGCCGTATCAGCCGTAGCCGAGCGCGTGCAGCCGTTCGTCGTCGATCCCGAAGTGGTGCGCGATCTCGTGCACCACGGTGACCTCCGTCTCCTCGACCACGTCCTCGCGCGTCTCGCACATCCGCAGCGTCGGCCCGCGATAGACGGTGATCCGGTCCGGCAGCACGCCCGCGTACCACTCGCCCCGGTCGGTCAGCGGCGTCCCCTCGTAGAGCCCGAGCAGCTGCGGACCGTCGGCCGGCGGCTCGTCCTCCACGAACACCGCGACGTTGTCCATCAGCCGCGTCAGCTCCGGCGGGATCCGGTCCAGGGCCTCGGCGACCAGTTCCTCGAACTCCTCGCGCGTCATCTCCAGCACGTGGCCATTGTCCGGCAGCGGGGCCCGGAAGGGGACGACCGTGGCGCGGATCCGTACCGGCCGGGGATCGGGGACGACCGTGGCGCGGATCCGTACCGGCCGGGGATCGGGGATCGGGGACGACCGTGGCGCGGATCCGTACCGGCCGGGGATCGGGGACGACCGTGGCGCGGATCCGTACCGGCCGGGGATCGGGGATCGGGGACGACCGTGGCGCGGATCCGTACCGGCCGGGGATCGGCATGCGGCAGCGCCGCGCAGCGCGGGCGTCGGCGACCCGCAGTGCACCCCCGACCGCTCGGTCGCCGCCGGGGGCGACCCCGCCGAAGGCCGCGCCGGCCGCCAACTCGCCGCCGGGATCCGCGCCCAGAGGACGCCCAGTCGACCTCGCCCTCGACCTCGTCTGCCACCCGGTCGCCGCCGAGCAGACGGCCGTCGGCGTCTACCCGGACCGCGACACGCACCGGCCGCAGACCTGGGACCAAATTGACCTCGGCGGACTCGACCTCGCGAAAGCCGAGGTCAGCCGCCCCCTCCCGGCCGGGAACAGCCCCCGGGCGCGCCCACCGCCCGGCTCTTCCTCAACCGTTTTGGCGAACCTCCCCGGCATCCCATATGCTTCTCACGTCCCCGACGGCGCCGGAAGGCGCTCCAGGTGGGCCATCAGCCCTCATCGTCTAGTGGCCCAGGACGCCGCCCTTTCAAGGCGGTAGCACGGGTTCGAATCCCGTTGGGGGCACGCAACACCATGTGCGAGACTGGTTCTCGCACGAGCTAGGTCCTGTGGAGCAGTTTGGAGTGCTCGCCACCCTGTCAAGGTGGAGGCCGCGGGTTCAAATCCCGTCAGGACCGCTGCGGCTGGGTAGCTCAGTTGGTACGAGCGTCCGCCTGAAAAGCGGAAGGTCGCCGGTTCGACCCCGGCCCCAGCCACCGCAGCCCGTCAGGGCAGGAACACCCCCTTCGGATCTTCCGGAGGGGGTGTTCTCGTATGGGGCCACCTGCCGGTCAGGGGCCGCTTCGCCGGTCAGGGTCCGCTCGGCCCGCTGCCCGGTCCCGTCGCGGGGGCCGTGGGTTGGGCGGTGCCGCAGTAGCGGCATTTGGAGGCGGCTTCCGGGAGGTCGGCGGCTAGGCAGGCCGGGCAGGTTTTGAGGGGGGCCGGGTCGCCGAAGACGGTCATGCCGCGGCGGGCCTGGATGGCCTTGTAGGGCAGGACGATCAGGAAGTAGACCACCGCCATGAAGACGATGAAGTAGATCAGGGCGGAGATGAAGGCGCCGATGTTGAGGTAGGTGGCCTTGTTCCCGGCCTGGCCGAGCTGCCAGCCGAGGCCGGCGGAGGTGCCGCCCTGGGCGCGGGCGATGATCGGGTTGATGACGTTGTCGGTGAACGCCAGGATCAGGGTGGAGAAGGCCAGGGCGATGATCAGCCCCACCGCGACGACGATGATGTCACCGCGCATCAGGAAGTTCTTGAAGCCCTTGAGCATGTCCTCAGGACAACCGACCCCGGGCCGGCCGACAACCGGGACTGCTCCGAGTGGCGGAGCCCGGCGGTCAGCGCTCGGGCTGCCGCAGGGGGGTCTCGCGGCCGCCGGGGTGGCGGTGGCGCCAGGTCCAGAAGACGGCGCAGCCCAGCAGGGCCCAGGCGGCCAGCACGAGGAAGGGGAAGGCGTGCTGGTGGCCGCGGAAGTAGACGGCGGTGTGCTGGGCGTTGACCGAGCCGCCCGGGGGGAGCCAGCGGCCGATGTGGCCGAGGAGGGAGGGCAGCAGGGGCCAGGAGACCGCGCCGCCCGAGGAGGGGTTGCCGAGGAGCACCATCAGGCCCCAGGTGGGGATGAGCGCCCATCGTCCGAAGAGGACGTTGAACATGGAGAAGACCATGCCTGAGGTGAACATGGTCAGGGCCAGGATCATCCAGGACTCCAGGAAGGGCAGGTCGAGCGCCCCGAGCCCCCAGTCCACGATCGCGGCGATCGCGAAGCCGCCGAGCAGCGCGTAGGCGACGGTGAAGGCGATCCGCTCCCCCGGCTCCAGGGCGCGGGCGTGGACGCTGAGCTGGATGGCGCCGATGAAGCCGATGACCACGGCGGCGAGCGAGATGTAGAAGATCGCGAGCCCGCGTGGGTCGCCCGGCTGGAGCGGGTTCACGTCCCTGACGAGGACCGGCACCCCGAGCGCCCGGCCCACCTTCGGCGCGGCCTCGGTCAGCACCTGGGCCACCGAGGCCCCCGACGCACCGGAGACGTCCAGCGCGACCCCGCGCCCGCGCGCCCGCAGCACCGCGAAGACGGTCTGCTCCTCGACGGCCTCCCGGGCGCGCGGGTAGGTGGGGTAGACGTGCAGCCGGAGCGAGGCGTGCAGGGCCTTCTCCATGCCGTCGACGAAGGCCTTCTCGGTGGGGGTGCCGTGGTCGGGGAGCACGACGGCGGTGGGGATGCGGTGCGGGGTGGGGTTGGCGAAGGCGTAGGTGTACGAGCCGGCGAAGAGCCCCGCGCCCGCCGAGATGATCAGCACGACAACGGTGGCGGAGAAGAACGGGGAGTGTCTGAAAGCCGACCACCAGGACGGCCGGCCCCGTCGGTCCTGTTGGTCCTGTTGGTCCTGTCGCCCGCCCTCGGAACGCTCGCCCCCGCCCCTCCCGCCCTCCGACCGCTCGCCCCCGCCCTCGGCCCTGTCGTCGCTCGCCTCGTTGCCCATGAAGTCACGCTAGAACGGACAACTCGGATATACCTCCCGGCGTGCTCTGGACAACACCGGACAGAAATCGTTCGCCAGTCGTTTTCGGGAGGTGAGATCCTGGAGCCCGTATGTCCACATCGCCTGCCCCCGCCCTGACCGCCCTCCTGGAGCGGCTGCCCGAGCTGATGCTGCGCGACCAGCAGCGGCTGGGCCGCCGGCTCGACGGCGCGCGCCGGATCCGCAAGCCCGAGGCCCGCGCGGCCGTGCTGGGCGAAATCGCCGACGAGATAGAGCGGGCCGAGCTGCGGGTCGAGGGCCGCCGCGCCGCCGTGCCCGCCGTCACCTACCCCGAAGAGCTGCCGGTCAGCCAGAAGAAGGACGACATCCTCGCGGCGGTCCGCGACCACCAGGTCGTGATCGTCGCGGGCGAGACCGGCTCCGGCAAGACCACCCAGATCCCCAAGATCTGCCTGGAGCTGGGGCGCGGCGTCAAGGGCCTGATCGGCCATACCCAGCCGCGCCGCATCGCGGCCCGTACGGTCGCCGAGCGCATCGCCGAGGAGCTGCGGTCGCCGCTGGGCGAGTCGGTCGGCTGGAAGGTCCGCTTCACCGATCAGGTGAGCCCGGACACCCACATCAAGCTGATGACGGACGGCATCCTGCTGGCCGAGATCCAGACCGACCGCGAGCTGCGCCAGTACGACACGATCATCATCGACGAGGCCCATGAGCGCAGCCTCAACATCGACTTCCTGCTCGGCTACCTGGCCCAGCTGCTGCCCCGCCGCCCCGACCTCAAGGTCGTGATCACTTCCGCGACCATCGACCCCGAGCGCTTCTCCCGCCATTTCGGTGACGCGCCGATCGTCGAGGTCAGCGGGCGTACGTACCCGGTCGAGGTGCGCTACCGCCCGCTGCTGGAGGAGGGCGGCGAGGACAGCGACCGGGACCAGATCACCGCCATCTGCGACGCCGTGGACGAGCTGCAGGCGGAGGGCCCGGGCGACGTCCTGGTCTTCCTCTCCGGGGAGCGGGAGATCCGGGACACCGCCGACGCGCTCAACAAGAAGCAGCTCCGGGCGACCGAGGTGCTGCCGCTGTACGCGCGGCTGTCGCACGCCGAGCAGCACCGGGTCTTCCAGCGCCACACCGGGCGCCGGATCGTGCTGGCGACGAACGTGGCGGAGACCTCGCTCACCGTCCCCGGCATCCGGTACGTGATCGACCCGGGCACCGCCCGGATCTCCCGCTACAGCCACCGCACCAAGGTGCAGCGGCTGCCCATCGAGCCGGTCTCCCGGGCCAGCGCCAACCAGCGCAAGGGCCGCTGCGGCCGCACCAGCGACGGCATCTGCATCCGGCTGTACTCCGAGGACGACTTCCTCACCCGCCCGGAGTTCACCGACGCCGAGATCCTGCGGACCAACCTGGCCTCCGTCATCCTCCAGATGACCGCCGCCGGGCTCGGGGACATCGAGAAGTTCCCGTTCATCGACCCGCCGGACCGGCGCAACATCAAGGACGGCGTGCAGCTGCTGGAGGAGCTGCACGCGCTGGACGGCAGCCAGAAGGACCCGCGCAAGCGGCTCACCCCGGTCGGGCGCAAGCTGGCCCAGCTGCCCGTGGACCCCCGGCTGGCGCGGATGGTCCTGGAGGCCGACCGCAACGGCTGCGTCCGCGAGGTGATGGTGATCGCGGCCGCGCTGTCCATCCAGGACCCGCGCGAGCGGCCCTCCGACAAGCAGCAGCAGGCCGACCAGCAGCACGCGCGCTTCAAGGACGAGGGAAGCGACTTCCTGGCCTTCCTCAACCTGTGGAAGTACATCAGGGAGCGGCAGAAGGAGCTGTCCTCCTCCGCGTTCCGCCGGATGTGCCGCCAGGAGTTCCTGAACTACCTGCGCATACGCGAATGGCAGGACATCTACAGCCAGCTCCGCGCGGTCGCGAAGACCATGGGCATCCAGATGTCCGACCAGGACGCGTCCCCGGACCGCATCCACACCTCGCTGCTGGCGGGGCTGCTGTCGCACGTCGGCCTCAAGGATCCCGACAAGAACGAGTATCTGGGCGCGCGCAGCGCCAAGTTCGCCGTCTTCCCCGGCTCGGCGCTCTTCAAGAAGCCGCCGCGCTGGGTCATGTCGGCCGAGCTGGTGGAGACCTCGCGGCTGTGGGCGCGGGTCAACGCGAGGATCGAGCCGGAGTGGATCGAGCCGCTCGCCGAGCACCTGGTCAAGCGCACCTACAGCGAGCCGCACTGGGAGCAGAAGCAGGCGGCCGTGATGGCGTACGAGAGGGTCACCCTCTACGGCGTGCCCATCGTCGCCCAGCGGAAGGTCAACTACGGCCGGATCGACCCGGAGACCTGCCGGGACCTGTTCATCCGCAACGCCCTGGTGGAGGGCGACTGGCGCACCCACCACCAGTTCTTCCACGACAACCGCAAACTGCTGGGCGAGGTCGAGGAGCTGGAACACCGCGCCCGGCGGCGCGACATCCTCGTGGACGACGAGACGCTGTTCGATTTCTACGACCAGCGGCTGCCCGAACACATCGTGTCCGGGGCGCACTTCGACTCCTGGTGGAAGCACAAACGGCGCGAGGAGCCGGAGCTTCTCAACTTCGAGAAGTCGATGCTCATCAACGAGCGTGCGGCCGGCGTCACCAAGGACGCCTATCCGGACTCCTGGCGCCAGGGGAAGCTCAAGTTCAAGGTGACGTACCAGTTCGAGCCGGGCACGGACGCGGACGGCGTCACCGTCCACATCCCGCTCCAGGTGCTCAACCAGGTCACCCCCGACGGCTTCGACTGGCAGATCCCGGGGCTGCGCGAGGACTTGGTGACCGAGCTGATCCGGTCGCTGCCCAAGCCCATCCGCCGCAATTACGTTCCGGCGCCGAACTACGCCAAGCGCTTTCTCGACACCGCCGTCCCCCTCCAGGAGCCGCTGACGACCGCGCTCTCCCGCGAACTTCAGCGGATGGCGGGGGTCCGGATCGACCCGGAGGACTGGGACCCGGACAAGGTGCCCGGCCACCTCAAGATCACCTTCCGGGTCGTCGACGAGCGGCGCCGCAAACTCGCCGAGGACAAGGACCTGGAGGCGCTGAAGCAGCGGCTGAAGCCCAAGACCCGGGCCGCCATCTCCAAGGCATTCGAGACCTCGAAGGAGGGCGGGGGCCTGGAGCAGCGCACCGGGCTCACCCGCTGGACGGTCGGCACCCTCCCGCGCACCTTCGAGACGCGCCGCGCGGGCCAGCCCGTCAAGGCCTACCCGGCGCTGGTGGACGAGGGCGAGTCCGTGGCCGTACGCCTCTTCGACACCGAGGCCGAGCAGCGGGAGGCGATGTGGCGCGGCACCCGCCGGCTGATCCTGCTGGGGCTGCCCGCCAACCCGGCCAAGTTCGCCCAGGACAAGCTGTCCAACCAGGCCAAGCTGGCGCTGTCGCGCAGCCCGCACGGCAGCGTCCAGGCCCTCTTCGAGGACTGCGTGGCCGCCTCCGCCGACCGGCTGATCGCCGGGCGCGGGGGTCCGGCGTGGGACGAGGAGGGCTTCCGCAAGCTCTTCGACGGGGTCCGGGCCGACATCATGGACGCGACGCTGGACACCGTGCGGAAGGTCCAGGAGGTGCTGGCCGCCTGGCAGGCCTGCGAGCGGCGGCTGAAGGCCACCACGAGCCCCGCGCTGCTGGCGTCCCTCGCGGACGTCAAGGAGCAGCTGGCGGAGCTCATCAAGCCCGGTTTCGTGACCGAGCACGGGGTGCGCCGGCTGCCGGACCTCATGCGCTATCTGGTGGCCGTCGACCGGCGGCTGCAGCAGCTCCCGACCAGCGCCGAGCGGGACCGGGCGCGGATGGCGAAGGTCAAGGAGATGCGGGACGAGTACGCGTGGCTGCTGGAGCAGTTCCCGGCGGGCCGGCCGGTGCCGCGCGAGGCGCTGGAGATCCGCTGGATGATCGAGGAGTTGCGGGTGAGTTATTTCGCGCACGCCCTCGGCACGGCGTATCCGGTGTCGGACAAGCGCATCGTGAAGGCGATCGACGCCCTCGCGCCCTGACGGCCCGACGGCCCTGACCCGCCCGGTGGTCCCGGAAAGGCGCCGAGACGGGCTCTGGGGGGCCTTCACGGGCCTCCTGGAACCCCACCGGGGCCGTAGGGGGCCGTACGGGGGTACGGGGACGGGGTACGGGGGCCAGGGACGCGGTGCGGCGCCGCGCCGCTCTCCGGGCCGCCGCGGTGGGGGCTCGGGCGGGCGCCGGGCGCGAGTTCGACCGCACCCCCTGACCTGCTGTAGAGTCTGGTTCCGCAGCGCACGGAAGAGCGCGGCAACCAAGCAGCTGAGCTGCATGGTCCTGTGGAGCAGTTTGGAGTGCTCGCCACCCTGTCAAGGTGGAGGCCGCGGGTTCAAATCCCGTCAGGACCGCAGAGAAAAGGCCCGGACCGCACAGAGGTCCGGGCCTTTCGGCGTCTTGACGGCGGCACGTACCAGGGGTACCCAAGCTAGAAGGTGGCTTGGGGCGCGCGCGGGAGGTACGGCTCATGACGACATCCGCGAGGCATGAGACGAGGGCGCTGCTCCGTGCGCATCTGGCGGCCGCCGCGGGCTATCGCCACTTCACCCGCCACTGCCCCATCTGCCATCGGCTGCTGCGGCTCGCCATGGACTCGGCCGCCATGGATTCAGGCGCCATGGACTCGGTCCCCTTGAACCCGGTCCTCATGGACTCGGTTCCGATGAACCCCGCGGCCATGGATTCAGTGGCCATGGAGCCGGCGAGGGACACGGCGCGGGACGCGGCGGCGGAATCCCCGTCCGCCCGGGCCGATGACGGTCCGGCGGCAACTCGGTAAGCCCTTACCGCAGTTGTGGAGCACGCCACAAGCATTGTGCGGTGTGACGGGAGTCACCGAATGGGCTCAAGGACTAGGGGAACTTACACCCCCCCTACACCCAGTCAATTTAATATGTGCAATTGCACTGCCCATCCAAGCCCCCGGGAGGCTTCCGGAAGGGGTGATTCCGAGGCGACTCGCCCACCCGCCCCCACCCTCCCGCGACGTCCCGCCACGGCGTGCTACCGGTGAGTCACCAAGCCCCGGAGGCGGCCGCGAGCGGCCCCGGTGAGCGGGCACAAAAAGATCGCGCTGGACCCGGCGGAGTCCAGCGCGATCGACGACGCACCCATGTCGAGCGGGCGTGGGGCCTGTTGGGGCAGGCACCAGTCGTTGTGGAGCTAAGTGGAGCCACGTGGGCGGTTTCCTGGCTGGGGGGCCGGAAAACGCCCGGTTATGCGGTTGTTCAGGCCTCGCTGCGCTGCTGCGGGATGCCCGCCAGCAGTGCGCGGACCTCCGCTTCGCGGTAGCGCCGGTGTCCACCGAGCGTGCGGATGGACGTGAGCTTGCCTGCCTTGGCCCACCGCGTGACCGTCTTCGGGTCCACGCGGAACATCGTGGCAACCTCAGCCGGGGTCAGCAGCGGCTCGGCATCAGGGGTGCGAGCGGTCATGAGCGGCCTCCTCGGGAGAACCGAACCATCACGGTTCTTTCCTCTAAATTCTGCACCTTGACCCGCGTTGCCCGAAATGGCGGACGCGGGCCGAGTCGGTTATAGGACGAACGGCTTGTCCTCGGCACTACAACTACACCATCTGTCCAGCCCCGTCGGCCAAACCGATGGAATTGCCCTCTCAGGTGTTCAACCTCGACGGAAGCCGATGGACCATGTCATAGCGGACAGTCACGCGGCCGTGACGATCAGTCACAACAGGACCAGGCTCACCAGACCCCGCCAAGGAGCGCAATACCGATGAATCCGCCCACACTTGGGCGGAAGGAGTCCTTCCCGGACTCCTTGTCCTATTTTGACACGAGGGTGGGGGATTGCCGCAAGGCCCGAAGTCAGTGCTTTAGGTCACGATTGAGGCAATGGCCCGGATCGGGACCTACGTCCCGCCCGTCCCCCTTCCGCCCCGCGCTCCGGCCTCAGCTCGCGTTCTGGCGGCGGCGCACCGCGCTCCAGCGCTCGGACAGCCGCTCGTACACCCTCCCCGCCCGCTCCCCGTCCCCTTCGCGCAGCGCGGCGAGCCCCTCCGTCACATCGGCGGCGGAGTGGTCGTCGTCCAGCTGTCCCGGGGGCACCGCGTGCACCAGGCCGCCGTAGTCCAGCTCGACCAGCGAACGGGGGTGGAATTCCTCGAGCCATCGACCAACATCTACCAGGCCGTCGATCAGCGGCCCCTCGCCGAGACCATCCTTGAGCACCTTAAGGCCGCGCGCCACTCGGCGCCTGGCCTGGACCATCGGGGTCCGGTAGCGCAGCAGGGGCCCCTCGTCCCCCTTGGCGTACTCGCGCTCGTCGTCCGCGAAGAGCACGAACCACCGCACCGGCACGTGCCAGGTGGCCGATCTGATCCACGGCCGGGCGTCCGGATTGCGCTCCAGCCACCGCTCGTAGTCGGCCGCCGCCTGCCGGCGCACCACCGGGGGCAGCGCGGCGTCCAGCAGGGGCGCCGGAAGGCGCTCGGCGAGCTCCTCCAGGGCCAGCCAGCCGCGCAGCCGGGTGCGCCACGGACAGACGCAGGTGACCCCGTCCACGACCGCCACGAACGCGTCGCTGCTCTCGTGCACCGGCACCGGCACGGGCGGCACCGGCAGCAGGTCCGCCAGGGAGCGGCGCAACTCGTCCTGGGCGCCCGGGAGGTCGTCGCGCTTGGCGTAACGTGCCCAGTGAGAGCGTTCGGGCTCGGGAAAGGCCGCCAGCGGCTCGTACACCCTCAGGTACGCCGCGTACGGGACAACCACCGAAGACGCCAGGGTCACGCGCGCTCCCTCAAGGCCGAGACGGTCGCCGGGGCCCGCTCGTCCCCGGCTGTCCGCATCGTCCCACGCCCGGCCCCGGCGCTCCGCGCCCGCCGTCGGGACTCGGCGCCCACCGTGCCCTTCCGCGACGGGCCCCAGGGCTTACGCTCTTGCCCACCGGCCCTCCCCACCAGCAAGGAGGGCATCCGACAGCGGCATATGGGAGTCACCACAGTGACCGACGTACGTCATACCGTCAGCGTCGACGGTCCGACGGGCAGCGCAGTATCCGGGTCCTCGTCCCCCCTCACCACGCTCTTCGCCTCCGATCAGGGCGGCCATGAGCAGGTCCTGCTCTGCCAGGACCGGGCGAGCGGCCTGAAGGCCGTCATCGCCATCCACTCGACCGCCCTGGGCCCCGCCCTCGGCGGCACCCGCTTCCACGCCTACGCCTCCGAGACGTGCCCCGAGGACGCGGCCGTCATGGACGCGCTCAACCTCGCCCGCGGCATGTCCTACAAGAACGCGCTGGCCGGGCTCGACCACGGCGGCGGCAAGGCCGTGATCATCGGAGACCCCGAGCAGATCAAGACCGAGGAGCTGCTGCTCGCCTACGGCCGCTTCGTGGCCTCCCTGGGCGGCCGCTACGTCACCGCCTGCGACGTGGGCACCTATGTCGCCGACATGGACGTCGTCGCCCGCGAGTGCCCCTGGACCACCGGCCGCTCCCCCTCCGCGGGCGGTGCGGGTGACTCCTCCGTGCTCACCGCCTACGGCGTCTTCCAGGGCATGCGGGCCAGCGCCCAGGCGTCCTGGGGCGAGCCCACGCTGCGCGGCCGCCGGGTGGGCGTCGCGGGCGTCGGGAAGGTCGGCCACCACCTCGTCGAGCACCTGCTGGAGGACGGCGCCGAGGTCGTGGTCACGGACGTGCGGGCCGAGTCCGTGGAGCGGGTCCGCTCCCGCCACCCCCAGGTGACGGCCGTCGCCGACACCGACGCCCTGATCCGCGCCGACCTCGACGTCTACGCCCCCTGCGCGCTCGGCGGGGCGCTCGACGACGCCACCGTGTCCGCGCTGACCGCGCGCGTGGTGTGCGGGGCCGCCAACAACCAGCTGGCCCACCCGGGGGTCGAGAAGGACCTCGCCGACCGCGGGATCCTCTACGCGCCGGACTACGTCGTGAACGCCGGCGGTGTGATCCAGGTCGCGGACGAACTACACGGTTTCGATTTCGACCGGGCCAAGGCCAAGGCGGCCAAGATCTTCGACACGACGCTGGCCATATTCGATCGGGCAGAGGCCGACGGAATCCCGCCGGCCGCGGCCGCCGACCGGCTGGCCGAACAGCGCATGGCGGAGGGCCGCCGCCCCTAGGGAGCGCAGGAGGCTGCCGGAGACCGCCGGAGGCCCTTCCGGGCCCTCCGGCAGCCCGCGCGCGGGCCCCTGTGGACGCTGCGTCACGGGGCCCGCACGGCGCCGTACGGGGCCGTCCCGGGGCCGTCGGGGAGAGATCCCTCACGGCCCGTCGGCGGGTCGGCCTCCAAGACACGTTAAAATCGCAGCTGACCAGCGGGTACGGGGCTGTCCGCGGGTTGTGCGGCGTGGCACGTCATGCGGGCGACGTACCGTATGGCCACAGAAGCAGGTACCGTTGAAGCCCTACGGGCCGGGTTCTCTTTCGAGAGTCCGCTCCGCATTGTGAACGTGAACGCGTGTCAAGACTCTGGGGCCGTCGAGCCCCGTCGTTGAGGGGGTCGAGCCATGGGGCGCGGCCGGGCCAAGGCCAAGCAGACGAAGGTCGCCCGCCAGCTGAAGTACAACAGCGGTGGGACGGACCTCTCACGCCTGGCTGAGGAGCTGGGCGCATCGACATCGAGCCACCCGCCGAATGGCGAGCGGTTCGAGGACGATGAGCTGGACAACGACCCGTACGCACAGTACGCGGATCTGTACAACGACGACGAGGACGAGGACGACGCCGACGAGCAGTCGGGGCCGTCCGCGCAGCGTCGTCGCGCCTGACCCTTCCTTTCAGGTCGCATCAGGCGCTCGGCTGCGAGCCGCACCTCCGCCGGTCCGGGGCAACCGCCTCGGACCGGCTTCTGTGCTGTCGTTGCCGGGTCGCCGGACCCGGCGGCGACCTCAGCTCGCGTAGTCACCGATCACCGACACCGCACCGGCGTGCCCGGCGGTCCGCTCGACGATCTCGCCGCCGACCCAGGCGTCCACACCGCGGTCCGCGAGGGTGGCCAGCGCCACGTCGACCGACTCCTCCGGCACCACGGCGATCATGCCGACGCCCATGTTCAGGGTCTTCTCCAGCTCCGCCCGCTCGACCGAGCCGACCTTCCCGACCAGGCCGAAGACCGGGTCCGGGGTCCAGGTGGAGCGGTCGACCACGGCGTGCAGACCGTCGGGGATCACCCGCGCCAGGTTGTTGGCCAGCCCGCCGCCGGTGATGTGCGAGAAGGCGTGCACCTCGGTGGTGCGGGTGAGGGCCAGGCAGTCCAGCGAGTAGATCCGGGTGGGCTCCAGCAGCTCCTCGCCCAGCGCCCGGCCGAGCTCCGGAACCTCCCGGTCCAGAGACCAGCCGGCCCGCTCGAGGAGCACATGGCGGACGAGTGAGTACCCGTTCGAGTGAAGTCCGGACGACGCCATGGCGATCACGGCGTCACCCGTACGGATGCGATCCGCGCCCAGCACCCGGTCGGCCTCCACCACGCCCGTGCCGGCCCCGGCCACGTCGAACTCGTCGGCCCCCAGCAGCCCCGGGTGCTCGGCCGTCTCGCCGCCCACCAGCGCGCAGCCGGCCAGCACACAGCCCTCGGCGATGCCCTTGACGATGGCGGCGACCCGCTCCGGATACACCTTCCCGACACAGATGTAGTCGGTCATGAACAGCGGCTCGGCGCCGCACACCACCAGGTCGTCCACGACCATGCCGACCAGGTCGCGGCCGATGGTGTCGTAGACCCCCATCCGGCGCGCGAGGTCCACCTTGGTGCCGACCCCGTCGGTGGCCGAGGCCAGCAGCGGCCGCTCGTAGCGCTTGAGGGCGGAGGCGTCGAAGAGCCCGGCGAACCCGCCGAGACCGCCGACGACCTCGGGCCG
This sequence comes from Streptomyces sparsogenes subsp. cuspidosporus, assembly GCF_039532705.1. NCBI lineage: Bacteria > Bacillati > Actinomycetota > Actinomycetes > Kitasatosporales > Streptomycetaceae > Streptomyces > Streptomyces sparsogenes. Next base: position 34,055 of record NZ_BAAASD010000048.1, read on the forward strand.
GGTGGCCTTCTTCACCCACTCCTTCATCAGCTCGACCGCGCGGTCGCCCGCCTCGATGTCGACGCCCGCGCTCGCGTACGTGGACCCGGCCGCGCCCGGGGAAGGCTCAGACATGACGTTGAGATCTTTCGTGTGGTGGTGATGGGAAGAGCGCTCTTCGGCGCCCTCCGTGGGCGCACGTGCTCCCGCGCGGGGCTCCCGTGCGGGGACCGGCCCCGCTACGGGCGCCGCAGCGCGTCGGCGCCGCCGACGCCCGCGGTCAGCGTCGCGACACCGTCCGCGTCGCTGCGGCTCGGGGCCTGCGTCTCGGCTTCCAGGAGGTGCTTGCCGAGCAGCTCCGGGTCGGGGAGTTCCATCGGGTACTCGCCGTCGAAGCAGGCGCGGCACAGGTTCGGCTTGGCGATCGAGGTCGCCTCGATCATGCCGTCGATGGAGATGTACGCGAGCGAGTCGGCGCCCAGCGACTTGCCGATCTCCTCGACCGACAGCCCGTTGGCGATCAGTTCGGCGCGGGTCGCGAAGTCGATGCCGAAGAAGCACGGCCACTTGATGGGCGGGCTGCTGATGCGGATGTGCACCTCCGCCGCCCCGGCCTCGCGCAACATCCGGACCAGGGCGCGCTGGGTGTTGCCGCGGACGATCGAGTCGTCGACGACCACCAGGCGCTTGCCCCGGATGACCTCCTTGAGCGGGTTCAGCTTCAGCCGGATGCCCAGCTGGCGGATCGTCTGCGAGGGCTGGATGAAGGTCCGGCCCACGTACGCGTTCTTGACCAGCCCCGAGCCGTACGGGATCCCGCTGGCCTCCGCGTAGCCCACGGCGGCCGGGGTGCCCGACTCCGGGGTGGCTATCACCAGGTCCGCGTCGGCCGGGGCCTCGGCGGCCAGCCGGCGACCCATCTCCACCCGGGACAGGTACACGTTCCGGCCGGCGATGTCGGTGTCCGGGCGGGCCAGGTAGACGTACTCGAAGACACAGCCCTTGGGGCGGGCCTCGGCGAACCTCGTCGAGCGCAGCCCGTTCTCGTCAACCGCGATCATCTCGCCGGGCTCGATCTCCCGGATGAAGGTCGCGCCGACGATGTCCAGGGCGGCGGTCTCGGAGGCCACCACCCAGCCGCGCTCCAGGCGGCCGAGGACCAGCGGGCGGATGCCCTGCGGGTCGCGGGCCGCGTAGAGGGTGTGCTCGTCCATGAAGACGAGGCTGAAAGCGCCCTTGACCTTGGGTAGCACGATCGGGGCGGCCTGCTCGACGGTGAGCGGCTTGCCGTCCGCGTCGACCTGCCCCGCCAGCAGGGCGGTGACCAGGTCCGTGTCATTGGTCGCGGCGACCTGGGTGGCCCGGCCGTTGTCCCGCGGCAGCGCCGCGACCAGCTCGGCGAGCTCGGCCGTGTTGACCAGGTTTCCGTTGTGGCCCAGCGCGATCGAACCGTGGGCGGTCGCCCGGAACGTCGGTTGCGCGTTCTCCCACACCGAGGCACCGGTGGTGGAGTAACGGGCGTGACCGACCGCGATGTGGCCCTGGAGGGAGCTGAGGGAGGTCTCGTCGAAGACCTGGGAGACCAGGCCCATGTCCTTGAAGACCAGGATCTGGGAGCCGTTGCTCACCGCGATGCCCGCGGACTCCTGTCCACGGTGCTGCAGCGCGTACAGCCCGAAATAGGTGAGTTTGGAGACCTCTTCACCCGGAGCCCAGACACCGAAGACGCCACAAGCGTCCTGGGGGCCCTTCTCACCGGGGAGCAGGTCGTGGCTGAGTCGTCCGTCACCACGTGGCACGCCACCGAGTCTAGGCCAGTTCCGGAGCGGGTCGACACGAGGGAGCGCGAGGGGGGCGTAAGTCACATTCCCGGAAGACCCCCCTGAAGGCCCCCGGACGGCCACGCGGCAGACCCGCCGCAAGCCTCCCGCGGGCCCCGCGGGCGACGTCTCTCAGCCGAGAAGCGGCAGGTGGGGCGCGAGATCGGCGCGCTCGCCGCCGGCCGTGACCTCGGCCGACCCGACCGCCTCCCGCCAGTCCGCGCGGCCCGTGGCGAGGCGGATCCAGGTCAGCGGGGTGGTCTCGACCACATTCGGGGGCGTGCCGCGGGTGTGCCGCGGGCCCTCGACGCACTGGACCACCGCATACGGCGGGACACGGACCTCCACCGACCCCCCGGGCGCCTTCGCCGCGAGCGCGTCCGCGAGCAGCCGTGTGGCGGCGGCCAGGGCCTGGCGGTCGTACGGGAGGGGGGTGCCGAGCGCCGCCGCCAGGTCGTCGGTGTGGACGACCAGCTCCACGCAGCGCGTGACCAGGAAGTCGTCGAGCCGCATCGCCCCCACCCGGGCCGCCAGCAGCCGCTCGCCCGGGATCGCCGGGACCAGCTCGGCGAAGCGCTCGGCGGCCCGGTCCAGCAGCTCGGCCGGCTCGGCGCTCGCCGCCAGGGCGCGGGTGTCCTCGTCGATGTCGCCGGCGCGCGCCGCCGTCGCGGCCACCCAGCCGGTCACGGTCACCTCCCGCACGGGCGGCGCGGGCTGTTCCAGGTGGCGGCCGGCCGCCTCCACCGCCATCGCCAGATGCGCGACCAGCTCCCGGACCGTCCAGCCGCCGAGCCGGGTCGGCCGCGCCAGCCGCTCCCCGTCCAGGCCGCGCACCGCCTCCCGTATGTGCTCGAACTGCGCGGCCACGGCGGCGCGCGTCTTGACCGGGTCGTAGGTGCGGGCACGGGCGCGGGCGGGCATGGGGCCGAGCTTACTCACGGGCGTGGACACCCCGGGGACAGCGGCAGAGGATGGAAGCCACCAGGACATCGACACCTCGGACGATTCCCGGCCCCGACTCCCGGCACGTGCGACCGCCCCGCTCCCTGTGTGACGGCAGGGAGCGGGGTCACATGTCGCGCTCGTTCGTCGCGGGTCAGGCCAGCAGACCCGGGATCGTCGCCTCGTGCGCCTCCCGGAGCTCCGCCAGCGGGATGGCGAACTGTCCCTGGACGTCGATCGCGTCGCCGTCCACCACGCCGATCCGGACCGCCGGAAGCCCCCGCGCCCCGCACATGTCCTTGAAGCGGAGCTCCTCGCTGCGCGGAACGGCCACCACGGCCCGGCCCGCCGACTCCGACAGCAGGAAGACGAACGGGTCCATCCCGTCCGGCACCACGATCCGGGCGCCCTTGCCGCCGCGCAGACACGACTCGACGACCGCCTGGATCAGGCCACCGTCGGACAGGTCGTGCGCCGCGTCCACCATGCCGTCGCGCGAGGCCGAGATCAGGATCTCGGCCAGCAGCCGCTCCCGCTCCAGATCCACCTTCGGCGGCAGCCCGCCGAGGTGGTCGTGGACGGTCTGCGACCAGGCCGAGCCGCCGAACTCCTCCTCGGTGTCACCGAGCAGGTACAGCAGATGGCCCTCGTCCGCGAAGCCGATCGGGGTGCGGCGCGCCACGTCGTCGATGACGCCGAGGACCGCGACGACCGGCGTCGGGTGGATGGCCACGTCCCCGGTCTGGTTGTAGAGGGAGACATTGCCGCCGGTCACCGGGGTGCCGAGGGTCAGGCAGCCGTCGGCCAGACCACGGGTGGCCTCCGCGAACTGCCACATGACCGCCGGGTCCTCCGGCGAGCCGAAGTTCAGGCAGTCGGAGATCGCCAGCGGCTTGGCCCCGGAGGCGGCCACATTGCGGTACGCCTCGGCGAGCGCGAGCTGCGCCCCGGCGTACGGGTCGAGCTTGGCGTAGCGGCCGTTGCCGTCCGTGGCGACCGCGACGCCGAGGCCGGTCTCCTCGTCGACGCGGACCATGCCGGAGTCCTCGGGCTGAGCGAGGACCGTGTTGCCCTGCACAAAGCGGTCGTACTGGTCGGTGATCCAGGACTTGGACGCCTGGTTCGGGGCGGAGACGACCTTGAGGACCTGCTCGCGCAGCTCGGCGGGGGTCGCCGGGCGGGGCAGCTTGTTCGCGTCGTCGGCCTGGAGCGCGTCCTGCCACTCCGGGCGGGCGTACGGACGCTCGTAGACCGGGCCCTCGTGGGCGACCGTACGCGGCGGGACGTCGACGATCTGCTCGCCGTGCCAGAAGATCTCCAGCCGCTCGCCGTCGGTGACCTCGCCGATGACGGTGGCGATCACGTCCCACTTCTCGCAGATCTCCAGGAAGCGGGCGACCTTGTCGGGCTCGACGATCGCACACATCCTTTCCTGCGACTCGCTCATGAGGATTTCCTCGGGCGACAGGCTCGCGTCGCGCAGCGGCACGGTGTCCAGCTCGACCCGCATGCCGCCGGAGCCGGCCGAGGCCAGCTCGCTGGTGGCGCAGGAGAGCCCGGCGCCGCCGAGGTCCTGGATGCCGGCGACCAGCTTCTCCCTGAAGATCTCCAGGGTGCACTCGATGAGCAGCTTCTCCTGGAAGGGGTCGCCGACCTGGACGGCGGGACGCTTCGTCGGCTTGCTGTCGTCGAAGGTCTCCGAGGCGAGCACGGACACGCCGCCGATCCCGTCGCCGCCGGTGCGGGCACCGTAGAGGATGACCTTGTTGCCGGCGCCGGAGGCCTTGGCGAGGTGGATGTCCTCGTGCTTCATGACGCCCACGCACAACGCGTTGACCAGCGGGTTGCCCTGGTAGCAGGGGTCGAAGACGACCTCGCCGCCGATGTTGGGCAGGCCCAGGCAGTTGCCGTAGCCCCCGATGCCCGCGACCACACCGGGCAGCACCCGCTTGGTGTCGGGGTGGTCGGCGGCGCCGAAGCGCAGCGGATCCATCACGGCGACCGGGCGGGCGCCCATGGCGAGGATGTCGCGGACGATGCCGCCGACGCCGGTGGCCGCGCCCTGGTACGGCTCGATGTAGGAGGGGTGGTTGTGCGACTCGACCTTGAAGGTGACCGCGTAGCCCTGGCCGACGTCGACCACGCCCGCGTTCTCGCCGATGCCGACGAGCAGCGCGTCGTTCTCGGGGGCCTTCTCGCCGAACTGCCGCAGGTGGACCTTGCTCGACTTGTACGAGCAGTGCTCGGACCACATGACGGAGTACATGGCCAGCTCGGCGCCGGTCGGGCGGCGGCCGAGGATGGTGCGGATGCGCTCGTACTCGTCCTGCTTGAGGCCGAGCTCGGCCCAGGGCTGCTGGACGTCCGGGGTCTGTTCGGCGTGCTTGACGGTGTCGAGGGTCACGCTCGGTCGCTCCTTCGCGCGATGTGGGGCTGTGGTCGCGTGCTGGGGCGCTCAGTCGCTCCCTCGGCTGTTCCGGTGTCGAGGGTCATGCGTCGACCAGCTTCTTGAGGATCGAGGTGAAGAATCCGAGCCCGTCGGTGCGGCCGGTGCCGATCAGCGGCTCGACGGCGTGCTCGGGGTGCGGCATGAGGCCGACGACATTGCCCGCCTCGTTGGTGATGCCGGCGATGTCGCGCAGCGAACCGTTCGGATTCACGTCCCGATAGCGGAAGACGACACGGCCCTCGGCTTCGAGTTCGTCCAGGACCCGCTCGTCGGCCACATAGCGGCCGTCGATGTTCTTCAGCGGGATGTTGATCTCCTGGCCCTGCTCGTAGGAGCGGGTCCAGGCGGTCTCCGCGTTTTCCACTCGCAACTTTTGATCACGGCAGATGAAGTGCAGATGGTTGTTCCGCAGCATCGCGCCGGGCAGAAGATGAGTCTCGGTGAGAACCTGGAAGCCATTGCAGATGCCAAGCACGGGCATGCCCGCCTTCGCCTGCTCGATCACCGACTCCATTACCGGGGAGAAGCGGGAGATCGCTCCGGCCCGCAGATAGTCGCCATAGGAGAAGCCCCCGGGCAGCACGACCGCGTCGACCTGCTTGAGGTCCTTGTCGCGGTGCCACAGCGGCACGGCCTCCAGCCCGGCGACCCGCACCGCGCGCTGGGTGTCGCGGTCGTCGAGGGTGCCGGGGAAGGTGATGACTCCGACGCGTACGGTCACGACTCCGCCTTCGCGGCGAGGGCGGCCGAATCGGCCTGGTCGGCCTCGATCCGCACATCGAAGTCCTCGATCACGGTGTTCGCGAGGAAGGTTTCCGCGATCTCTCGGATACGGGCGAGGGCGGCGTCGTCGACCGGGCCCTCCACCTCGAGTTCAAAGCGCTTGCCCTGACGGACGTCGGAGATCCCTTCGAAACCGAGGCGGGGCAGCGCGCGCTGCACCGCCTGGCCCTGGGGGTCGAGGATCTCCGGCTTGAGCATGACGTCGACTACGACGCGTGCCACTGGCACTCCCGGTGGTGTGGTGCTGGTGCGTAAGGCGGTGGCCCAAGCCTACCCCGAGGAAAAGTCTACGCGAGTAGATAAGGTGGCCCTTCCGTCACGTTTAAGCATCGGCGGCGACATCCGCTGGGGAACGTTCCCGGAAAAACGTATGGTCCCGATTGCGGCCTGACACGCGGGCGGAAATAGCAGGGCTTCACAATGCAATGCCCGCCGCTGTACAAATGAAAAAGCATTGTTCACTAACAACAGGACAGCTGCCATCTTTGCACGTCAACGCATCGATGCAGCCCGAAAGGACCGATATCCCGTGGCGCAGCGCGTAGTAGTCACGCTCTCCGACGACATCGACGGGGGTCAGGCGGAGGAGACGGTCTCGTTCGGACTTGACGGCAAGGCGTACGAGATCGACCTCAACGCTGCCAATGCGAAGAAACTCCGCGGTCTTCTCGCCCCGTACGTGGAAGCGGGCCGCAAGCGGTCCCGCTCCGGCAAGGCCTACCGCCGCACCTCCGTCGCCCCCGACCCGGCCGCCGTCCGCGCCTGGGCGCGGTCGCACGGCATGGAGGTCCCGCCGCGCGGCCGGATCCCCAAGAAGGTCTACGAGGCGTTCAACGCGGCGAACTGAACGGGCCGCGCAGCCGAGTTGCACACCACCCCCGATGATCCGCTAGAGTCTGGAACACGCCGAGGGGCGAGGCCGAAAGGCCGAAACCCCGAGGAACACGCGGGTGTAGCTCAGTAGTAGAGCGCCCTCTTTCCAAGAGGGAGGCGCAGTGTGCAATCCCTGTCACCCGCTCTCATCGCCTCGCCGAACCACTCCGGTGGATCGGGTAAGGTGATGGACACGCCGATCGGCGCGAGTCGATCGGAAGCCATGCGGGTGTAGCTCAGTAGTAGAGCGCCCCCTTTCCAAGGGGGAGGCGCAGTGTGCGATCCCTGTCACCCGCTCTCATCCTCTGCAGGACCACTCCGGTGGATCAGGTAGAGTGGTGTTCGCGCCGATTGGTGAAAGCCGGTCGGAGGCATGCGGACGTGGCTCAGTTGGTAGAGCATCACCTTGCCAAGGTGAGGGTCGCGAGTTCGAATCTCGTCGTCCGCTCCATCGCCTGAAGGCGCCGGTCGAACCGACCGGCGCCTTCAGGCTTTTGTGGCGTGTGGGCCCGCGTGCTCGCTGACATTTGTCATCCGGGCTCATGACAGCCCGCACTACCCGGGCCCGGCGGGCGCCGGAAGCCTGGAGACATGGATCTCGGGGACAGCGCGGTGGACGGCCGCGCGATACACGTCACAGAACTGCGGCGCAGATACGGAGGCGGCTCCGGCACCGCCCGGGGCCGGGGCGCCGCCAAGGTCCTGGGCGCCTCGAAGGCCCAGGACCGCGGGTTCGAGGCCGTGCGCGGCGTCTCGTTCTCCGTGGCGCACGGCGAGCTGTTCGCGCTGCTGGGCACGAACGGCGCCGGGAAGACCTCGACCGTCGAGCTGCTGGAGGGGCTGGCCGCCCCGACCGCCGGCCGGGTGCGGGTGCTGGGCCACGACCCGTACCGCGAGCGGGCCGAGGTGCGGCCGCGGATCGGCGTGATGCTCCAGGAGGGCGGCTTCCCCTCCGAATTGACCGCGGCCGAGACCGTCCGGCTGTGGGCGGGCTGCACCAGCGGGGCGCGGCCGGCCGGCGAGGCCCTGGAGCTGGTGGGTCTCGCCCGGCGCCGGGACGTACGGGTCAAGATGCTCTCCGGCGGCGAGCGGCGCCGCCTGGACCTGGCGCTCGCGCTGCTCGGCCGGCCGGAGGTGCTCTTCCTCGACGAGCCGACGACCGGCCTCGACGCGGAGGGGCGGCGCGAGACCTGGGAGCTGGTGCGGGCCCTGCGCGACGAGGGCACGACCGTCGTGCTCACCACGCACTACCTGGAGGAGGCCGAGTCGCTGGCCGACCGGCTCGCGATCATGCACGAGGGGCGGATCGCCGCCGCCGGGCGGGTCGCGGACATCGTGGCCGAGCGCCCCTCGCGGCTCTCCTTCACCCTCCCCGCCCCCTTCTCCGCCACCGACCTGCCCTCGCTCGCCCGCCTCGGCGCCACCGAGCGCGAGACGGACGGGCGGACGGTACGGCTGCGCACCCGGGACCTGCAGCGCACGGCGACCGAGGTGCTGGTGTGGGCGCGGGACAAGGGGCTCGAACTGGGCGCGCTCGACGCCCGGTCGGCGTCCCTGGAGGAAGCGTTCCTGCACATCGCCCAGGGCCTGGAGAAGACGGGGGACCCCCGATGACCGACACGACCACGACGCCCGGCACGCCCCACACGCCCGGCGCTCCCCACACGCCCGGCACGCCCCACACGCCCGGCACGCGCCGCACGTCCGCGAGGCCCACCACGACCGCCGCGCCCCGCACGACCGCGCGCGCCCGCGTCGTCTCACTCGGCCGGGCCGAACTCACCCTGCTGGTACGGAACAAGGCGGCGCTCACCTACGCCCTGCTGCTGCCCGGCTCGCTCACCCTCAGCATGACCACCTTCACCAGCGACATCGACCTCGACAAGGCCGGTCTGTCCCTGGCCACGCTGGTGCTCCCCGGCTCGCTCGGCCTCGCGCTGATCCTGGCCGTGTACATGAACCTCGTGGGCGTCTATGTCATCCGGCGCGAGGAGCTGGTCCTCAAGCGGCTGCGCGCCGGTGAGCTGACCGACCCGGAGATCCTCGCCGGGGCGGCGCTCCCCGCCGTGCTGATGGGGCTGGTGCAGTGCGTGCTGATGGTCGCCGCGGTGGGGCCGTCGCTGGACGCGCCGATGCCGAAGGCGCCGCATCTGGCCGTCCTCGGGGTGGCGGCCGGGCTGGCCCTCATGGTCGCGCTGGCCGCCGCGACCGCGGTCTACACCAAGACCGCGGAGTCCGCGCAGCTCACGCCCATGCCGGTGATGCTGGTGTCGATGCTGGCCTCGGGTCTTTTCGTACCGCTCGACGTCATGCCGGACCGGGTGGCGGCGGTGTGCGCGTGGGCGCCGATGACCCCGGTGATCGACCTCCTGCGGGCCGGGTGGACCGGCGGCATGGGCGCGGGCGAGGTGCTGAAGGCCCTGGCCACGGCGGCGGCCTGGACGGCCCTGGCAGGGTGGACCGTACGCCGCCGGTTCCCCTGGGAGCCCCGGCGCTGACGGATCTCGGTTCGCGGTGAGTATGAGACAGCGACACGCCATGGCATCGGCGTGTCGCTGTCTCATACTCACCGCAAGAACACAGGAGATGGGGGACCGGTGATACGCCGATGGCGGCGGCGCAGCCGACAGGTGCGCGTGGAGCTGCTCACGCGGTGGACGCTGTACGCGCTGCCCTGGATCATGCTGGTCGTCATGGCGGGGCCGCTGCCCGGCAGGCTCCGGGACGAGGGCGTGACCGGCGGGCTGGCCTGGGCGCAGCTCGGCCTCTCGGCGCTCCAGAGCGTGCTGGCGATCCCGCTGCTGCGGCGGGGGATCGAGCACCGGCGGCGCGAGCGGGAGGTGCCGTGGGGGCTGTTGGCGCTCGCGACCGTGCCGATGGTGGCGGGGCAGGGGGCGGGGGTGGCGGTCCTGTCCACGGTGGGGGCGCCGGACGGTTCGGCGTTCATGACGGCGGCGACGATGAACACGCTGCCGTTCTCCCTCTCGTGCGCCCTGCTGCTGTCCGTCCGCGCCTTCACCCTGCTGCACGCGGGGATCGGCGCGGCGACGCTCGCGGCGCTGGCCGTCGCCGGGGAGGGCCCCTTCATGGTGGTGGGCTCCGCCTTCGCGGTGCTTCTCATGGCCGCCCTGGCCCTGTTCACGGTGCGCAGCTCGATCTGGATGCTGGTGGTGATGTGGGAGCTGGACGCGAGCCGGGAGGTGCAGGCGCGGCTCGCGGTGGCGGAGGAGCGGCTGCGGTTCGGCCGGGATCTCCACGATGTGATGGGCCGCAACCTGGCGGTGATCGCGCTCAAGAGCGAGCTGGCGGTGCAACTGGCGCGGCGCGGGAGGCCGGAGGCCGCCGAGCAGATGGCGGAGGTGCAGCGGATCGCGCAGGAGTCGCAGCGGGAGGTGCGGGACGTGGTGCGCGGCTACCGGGGGGCGGATCTGCAGGTGGAGCTGGCGGGTGCGCGGTCGGTGCTGCGGGCGGCCCGCGTCGACTGCCGGATCGAATACCCGGGCGGGGACGGGGGCGTGGATGAGGGCGGGGGCGGGGGCTGGGCCGGGGGGCTGCCGGCGGCGGTGCGGTCGGCGCTCGGGTGGGTGGTGCGCGAGGGCACGACCAACGTCCTGCGGCACGCGGAGGCCGCCCGCTGCACGGTGCGGGTCGCGCTGGGCCGGACGGCGGACGGGGGCCGTACGGCGGTGCTTGTTATGGAGAATGACGGGGTGTCGGAGTCCCCCGGCAGGCCCGGTGGCGCCGGCACCGCTGGGAACGGGCTCAAGGGGCTGCGGGAGCGGCTGGCGCCGCTCGGCGGCACGCTGTGGTCGGGCCCCGGGGAGGGTGGGACGTACCGGCTGCGGGCCGAGCTGCCGCTGTCCGCGGACCCGGGGCGCGAGGGGCGGCAAGGACGGGAAGGGCGCGAGGGACGCCAGGGGCGCGAAGGGGGCGGCGTATGAGCGGGACATCCGCGATCCGGGTGCTGCTCGCGGACGACGAGCATCTGATTCGGGGCGCCCTGGCCGCCCTGCTGTCGCTCGAAGAGGACCTGCTGGTCGTCGCGGAGGCCGCGTCCGGGCCCGAGGCGATGGCGATGGCGCGGGCGCACCGGCCCGATGTGGCGGTGCTCGACCTGCAGATGCCGGGGGCGGACGGGGTGTCGGTGGCCGCCTCGCTACGGTCCGAGCTGCCGGACTGCCGCGCCATGATCGTCACCAGCCACGGCCGTCCGGGCCACCTCAAGCGGGCCCTGGAGGCCGGGGTGCGGGGCTTTCTGCCCAAGACCGCGTCGGCCCGGCGGCTGGCCGAGATCATCCGTACGGTGCACGGCGGCAACCGCTACATCGACCCCGACCTGGCGGCCGACGCGATCAGCGCGGGCGACTCCCCGCTCACCGCCCGGGAGGCGGAGCTGCTGGAGCTGGCGGCGGACGGGGCGTCCATCGCGGAGATCGCCCAGCGGGCCGGGCTCTCCCAGGGGACGGTGCGCAACTACCTGTCCTCGGCCGCGTCCAAGATCCCGGCCGAGAACCGGCACGCGGCGGCCCGTATGGCGCGGGAGCGGGGCTGGATCTAGCGGCCTGAAACCAAAGGGCAAGCTGGTGGAGCCGGCGGTTTGATCCGGCGGCCGGCCCTAAGCGGCCGCCTCGGTCAGGATGCGGGCCAGCTCCCGGGGCCGGGAGAACATCGGCCAGTGGCCGGTGTCCAGCTCGACCAGCCGCCAGCGCTCGCTCTTCAGCAGCTCCGCCACGTCGTCGGTCGGCTCGGGCCCGTCGAGCAGGCACTTGACGTACGTCGCCGGAAGCTCGCCGAGCGGGCGCGTGAGCTCGGCGGGCTCGGTCAGGGAGGCGCCCGGGTGCGGTGTCGCGCCGCCGACGAACCGGGCGATCTGCTCGTCGGTGAGGCCCTGGCCGGCGCACTCGGCCGCGGTCAGAGGCGCCCAGAAGCCGCCGTTCCCGGCGAGTGCCGCCTCGAACTCCGCCGCGCCCCGCCACCAGCGCGAGGCGAAGGACTCCCCGTCCGCCGGGACGTTGGAGTCGACGAACACCACCCGCGCCAGCCGGTCGCCGATCCGCTCGGCGGCCTGGCCGGCCGGGATGCCCGAGTAGCTGTGGCCGACGAGGACGACATCGCGCAGATCGAGCCGCTCCACCTCGCCGACGATGTCCGCCACATGCGTCCGCTGCCCGGCCGGCACGCCCCGCTTCTCGGCGAGCCCGGACAGCGTCAGCGCATGGGCGCCGTGCCCGGCCGCCCGTAGCTCCGGCACCACCTCGTCCCACGCCCACGACCCCAGCCATGCGCCCGCCACCAGTACGAATTCAGCCATGCGCGGACCGTAGCCCAGGGCCCGCGCCGGGCGCAGCCGAACCATCAAATCGCACACACATTCGGCAGGCCGGTTATCCTGGACCCATGCCCCCGTACCTCCAGGGCTCGCTCTTCGACCAGACCGACGACATCCGTCTCGGCCCGCTGGACGGTGTCCGCCGGACCGTGCTCGGCGACGGGGCGTGGATCGATCTGCTGCCGGGGTGGCTGAGCGGGGCCGACGCGCTGTTCGCGCGGCTCGCCGAGGAGGTGCCCTGGCGGGCGGAGCGGCGCCACATGTACGACCAGGTCGTGGCCGTGCCGCGGCTGCTCGCCTGCTACGGCGCGGGCGACGCGCTGCCGCACCCCGTCCTGGACGAGGCCCGCGCCGCGCTCTCCGCCCACTACGCCGCCGAACTCGGCGAACCGTTCACCACCGCCGGGCTCTGCTACTACCGGGACGGCCGGGACAGCGTGGCCTGGCACGGCGACCGGCTCGGCCGGGGCGCCCACCAGGACACCATGGTCGCCATCCTGTCCGTCGGCGCGCCGCGCGACCTCGCGCTGCGCCCGCGCGGCGGCGGGCCCGCCGTGCGGCGGCCGCTCGGCCACGGCGATCTGATCGTGATGGGCGGCTCCTGCCAGCGGACCTGGGAGCACGCGATCCCCAAGAGCACCCGGGCCACGGGGGCGCGGATCAGCATCCAGTTCCGGCCCCATGACGTCGGCTGATGGCGGGAAGGGGGGCCCTGGCGGGCCACGAGGTAGTTCCCCCGTCGCGGGTTTGGTTATAGTGGATGCGCGCCGGACGGAATCCGCCCCGATCGGACGGAAGACGCGGCGCATGCGGACGTAGCTCAGTTGGTAGAGCGCAACCTTGCCAAGGTTGAGGTCGCGAGTTCGAGCCTCGTCGTCCGCTCTGTGAGGAAGGCCCTGGCCGTATCGGCCAGGGCCTTTGTCGTGCTGCCGCTGCCCCGCACCGCGGGGCCCCGCGGCCGGGCCCCGGCGCAAGGGGGCCCGGCGGGCGGGAGCGGGTCAGGACCAGCGGGTGCCGGTCAGGCGCTCGTACGCCTCCGCGTACTTGGCCCGCGTCCGCTCCACGATCTCCTCCGGCAGCGGGGGCGGCGGCTGCTCGCCGTGGCGGTCCCAGCCGGAGGCCGGGGAGGTCAGCCAGTCGCGGACGAACTGCTTGTCGAAGGACGGCTGCGCGCGCCCCGGCTGCCACTGGTCGGCGGGCCAGAAGCGGGAGGAGTCGGGGGTCAGCACCTCGTCGGCGAGGATCAGTTCCTCCCCGTCCGAGCCGCCCTCGGCGACGGCGCAGCCGAACTCGAACTTGGTGTCGGCGAGGATGATCCCCCGGTCGCGGGCGATGTCACGGCCCCGGTTGTAGACCGCGAGGGTGGCCTGGCGGAGCTGGGCGGCGGTCTCGGCGCCGACCCGGCGGGCCACCTCCTCGTACGGCACGTTCTCGTCGTGCTCGCCGACCTCGGCCTTGGTGGCCGGGGTGAAGATCGGGGAGGGCAGCTCGGAGCCGTCGACCAGGCCCTCCGGCAGCGCGATCCCGCACACCGTCCGGCTCTCCCGGTACTCGGCCAGGCCCGAGCCGGTCAGATAGCCGCGGGCCACGCACTCCACCGGGAGCATCCGCAGCGAGCGGCACACCAGCGTGCGGCCCGCCCAGTCGGCGGGGGCGCCCTCGGGCACCTCGGTGGACAGGACGTGGTTGGGCACCAGGTCGATGAACTGGTCGAACCACCACAGGGAGAGCTGGGTGAGGATCTTGCCCTTCTCGGGGATCTCGGTCGGCAGCACCCAGTCGAAGGCCGACATCCGGTCGCTGGCGACCATGACCAGGTCGCCCTTCTCGTTCCGGTAGAGGTCGCGCACCTTGCCTGTGTGCAGGTGCACAAGGCCCGGGACCTCCACCGGCTCGGGCTTCTCCACGAATCCGGACACGGTTCCTCCTGGTGGGTTTGTCCAAGACCCCACGATTCTGCCCCACGCCCCGGCCCGCGACCGAGGCGGGGCACACCGGGGGTGGCCTGCGGCTTTCAGCCCCGCGCCGGTCCGGCTCCGGTCCTGCTCGGGGCCGGGCTCAGTCCCGTTTGCAGATGCGGTCCAGAAGGTTGGCCGTGGCCCGCTGCACCCGTACGTCGGTGTGGCCGGGCCGGTCGAGGGCCGGGGTCCAGGCGAAGGTGCCGGAGGCGAAGACCAGGGCGCCGCTGGGGGCGCGGTACAGCGAGGTGTCCTGGTGCCGGGTGACGCCCCCGGCGTCCCGGTACGGGGAGTGGGCGAGCAGGATCCGGCGCAGGTGCTCGGGCAGACAGGTGCGCGGGAAGTAGCGGTCGGCCTCCCCCGCGACCAGGCCGGGCAGCTCGTCGCCCTCGTCCGCGCCCGTCGCCTCCCACAGCCAGTGGCTCGCGTTCCGCACGATCAGCGGGGCCGGCTGGGGCACCGGGCCCGCGTACTGGATGCCCAGGAGCTGCTGCTCGGGCGAGGTCTCCCGCCACTGCGCGGAGCGGCCGGGGCCGCGGCGCTTGTGGCAGGTCAGCAGGCGGTCCGGGCCGGAGGGCGAGTCCACGAGTCCGACCTGCCAGTACATGGTGTTGGCGGAGAGGAAGACCAGCGAGGTGCCGCTGTCGCGGGCCCTCTCGACGCTGCGCCGCAGCGGCGCCGACCAGTACTCGTCGTGGCCGGGGAAGACCAGGCCGCGGTAGCGGGTGGGGTCCACGCGGCCCGCGTGCAGATCGCGGGACTCGGCGTACGCCAGGTCGTAGCCGAGGCGCTCGGCCCAGCGGATGAAGTCGTACGCGTGGCCGATGTGCAGGGGCAGTCCGGCGCCCGCGTACGGCCGGTCGAAGGAGACCGTGACGGCGGCCTGCGACTCGCCGAGCAGCCGGCCGCGCTCGTCCCAGGCGTGGTAGAGGCTGGCGCCGGTCCGGCCGTCCTCGGGGTAGAGGTTGTACGCCTGCCAGGTGATGTCCGGCAGGACGAGCAGGAGATCGGCGGGGTGGGTGTCGCGGACGGTGAAGGGGATGTGGTTGCGGTAGCCGTCGGCGGTGGTCAGGACGGCGACGTACGCGCCGGGGTGCCAGTACGAGGGGATCTGGAGCCGCCACGACAGCCACCAGTGGTGGCAGGAGACGGTGCGGTCGGCGGTGAGCGGGGGCGGCTGGACGATGCCGGCCAGGCGCGGGCTGCTGGTCATCTTGGCGGCGCCGTCGCCGCCGTAGTGGCCGATGCGGTAGACGTCGACGCCGAACTGCTGGGGCGGGTCGACGGTGATCCTGAAGTCGATGGACTCGCCGGGGGCGGCGGCGGAGGCGGAGGCGAAGCCCTTGATCTGGCGGTGGACGTCGTCGGCGGTCCGGATGGACGGGCCCTGGCCGGGGCCCTCGGCGGCCTCCTTGGCTCCCGTGACGCTGGTGGCCGCTGTGGCCGCCGTGGCTCCTGTGGCCGGGTCCTGGTCCACGTACCACGGGACCAGGCGGCCCGTCTCGCCGAAGTAGGTCTGCCCGCCCCGCAGCCACGGCAGGGGGCCCTGGCCGAAGGGGTCCGTCACCGCGTGGGCGAGCGCTCCCGACTCCCAGCGCCGGACCGGTTCCCTGGCGTCCACGACTGGTCCCCTCCCTGCGTCCCCCGGCCTTTCACCACCGCCTCCAGCACATCACATTGCGCACCTGTTCCATCACTGATCGTCGCGACTTTGCCGAACCCAGACCCTTTGCGTCCACACCGGGGTGTCAACCGCGCGGACCGCGATTTACGCCGCCCGCCCCGGGGTCGCCCGACAGGGGGTCACACCAGCCGGACCGGCTTCTCCGCCCGCACGCCCACCTCGCCGAGCCAGGCACGCAGCGGCTCCGCGTCGCCGTCCTCGACCAGGCTCAGCACCGGATACGCCAGGTCCGCCCGCCGCCGCCCGCCGACCAGCAGCGCGGGCCCGTCCAGCCAGTCGAGCCCCGGCGCGGCGCCCGCCGTGTCTATGGCGGCGCAGCACACCATGGCCGTGACGTGGTCGGCCAGCAGCTCACGGCCCGTACGGGGCGGCTGCGGCGGGAAGAGCGGCGCGCAGCCGTCGATCCACAGGTCACCGCCGCCGGACGCCGGCCCCTCCCCCGCGCGGCCGCCGGCCCGGCCCCGGGCGCGGGCCTCCGCCCGGTGGAGGGCCTCCTCGCGGGCCAGCTCCACGCTCAGCAGGACCGCGACCTCCTCTCCGAGCTCCCCCGTGGGGGCCCGGTCGGGGGCGGCGGTGAGCCGCTCCATGACCCGGGCGAGGGTGGGCGCGGCGGGCTCGGATGTCACAGGGCCGGACGCCGCGGGGCCGGACGCCGCGAGGTCGGGCTGCGCGGGGTCGGACGCCGCGGGGTCGGACGCCGCGAGGTCAGGATGCGCGGGGGCGGGCTGCGCGGGCTCAGGGCGCGCGAGGGTGGGCTCGGCGTCGGGGGCGGGCTCGGCGTCGGGGTGGGGCTCGGCGTCGGGGTGGGGCTGCTCGTCGAGGACTCGGTGCAGCCGGGCGGCCTCCAGCCGCCACTTGCGGTCCACGACCTCCTCCGGATACGCGCCCCAGTCGACCGGGGACCAGTCCGGGCCCGGCTCGCTCGGTCCGCCGTGGAACAGCCGGGCGGCCAGCAGGGACGTCGCCTCGTCGATCAGCCCCGGCTCCTCCAGCAGGTCGCAGGCGGGCCGCTCGCTGAGCCGGGAGGCGAACCCCTCGGCCAGCCGGTCGCGGCGGGACAGCTCGGTGAGGGCCGACACCACGCCCGCGTCCAGGCGGGAGGGCCAGCGGCCCATCCGCCAGGCGGGCAGCGCGACCCTCGTCAGCAGCCGGTCCCACCCCGCGTACGCCAGCCCGACCTGCTCCTGGGCAACGATCCGCAGCCCGTAGTCCACGGCCTGGGCGCGCTCGGAGGCGGCGGCGGCCACGGCACGCTCCATCTCGGCGGCGTGGTCCCGGCAGCCGCGCAGCAGCAGCCGGGCGATCCAGCCGAGGAACGCGAGGGCGGGGCGGCGCACCGCCCGCCCGAGCGCCGCGACGGCGGCCCCGGGCGTTCCGCGGCGCGGCGCGGGGCGCTCGGGACCGCCCCGGGCGGCGACGGCCACGGCGGCGTCCAGCCCGCGCACGAAGCGGCGGGCGGCCGCTATGTCGGGGTGCACGGACGGGCCGGTGCCCGCGACCACGGGCGCGAGCAGGGCGCGCAGCTCGCCGACCCGCATCCACCACAGGAACGGCGAGCCGATGACCAGCACGGGGGCGACCGGCGCCCGCCCGCCGCCCGCCCCGGCCGTACGTCTCCTGCCGCCGTGCGCCCGGTGCGTACGGTCCTCGAGCCAGCTGTCGCAGTCCGGGGTGAGCGCTATGGCGGACGGGGCGGGCACCTCCAGGCGCTCGGCCAGGTCGCGGACCAGGCGATACAGGTCCGGGGCCGTCTCCTCGGCGATCGGCACGGTCGGGCTGAGCGCGGGCCTGGCCCGTACGACCACGGCCGCCACGGCGGCCGCCAGCAGCAGGACCACCACGGCCCCGGCGACCACCGCCCAGCGGACGGCGGTCCAGCCCTCGTCGTGCGAGCCACCGATGCGGCCGGTGGCGCCGCCGACCAGCAGCACCACGGCGGCCGCCGCCGGGAGCAGCGCGACCGCGAGCGCGGCGCCACGGATCCGCAGCACCGCGAGGGCGCGGGCACGAGCTGCCTGCGCGCCTTCTTCCGGACCTGCCACGGTTCCATCACCCCCTGCTGCCCAGCCGATGTGTGAACAGCGGACGACGGTGGTGTTGTGCCCTTACTCCCCCCACTGTCGCACCGGCCGCCCGCGCCGCAATGCCGGTGGGCCACTTGCCGCACCGCGCCTGAGCGGCACAGTAGTTGGGGCCCGCGCGTGCGTCAGCAGGATGCAGGGAGGGCTCACCCGATGGAATGGCCTTGGCCAGAACCGGGAACTTCTCAAGGAACTCTCTGGGCCCTTACAGGTGCCCCTCGACCGCTCCTCGGCCGTTTCTCGGTCCTTTCTCGGTCCTTTCTCGACCGCTCCTCGACCCGGTCTCAGGCCGAGGTCGCCTCGGGCCCGGCCTCCCGCGCCGCCTTGGCGGCGATGTCCGAGCGGTGGTGGGAGCCGTCCAGGCCGATGCGGGCGACCGCGCGGTACGCCCGCTCCCGGGCCTTGGCGAGATCCGACCCGGTCGCCGTCACCGAGAGCACCCGGCCCCCCGCGCTCACCACGTCACCCGAGGCCGCGTCCCGCTTGGTGCCCGCGTGCAGCACGTACGCCTTGGGCGCGTCCTGCTCGGCCACCTGGTCCAGACCCGTGATCGGGTCGCCCGTACGGGGGGTCCCCGGGTAGTTGTGCGAGGCGATCACGACCGTCACCGCCGCACCGTCGCTCCAGCGCAGCGGCGGCAGCGAGTCCAGCCGCCCGGTCGCGGCGGCCAGCAGCACACCGGCCAGCGGCGTCTTCAGCCGGGCCAGCACCACCTGGGTCTCCGGGTCGCCGAAGCGCGCGTTGAACTCGATCACCCGCACCCCGCGCGAGGTGATCGCCAGCCCCGCGTACAGCAGCCCCGAGAACGGCGTCCCCCGGCGGCGCAGCTCGTCCACGGTCGGCTGCAGCACCGTCGCCAGCACCTCGTCGACCAGCTTGGGGTCCGCCCACGGCAGCGGGGAGTACGCGCCCATGCCGCCCGTGTTCGGACCCTCGTCGCCGTCGTGGGCGCGCTTGAAGTCCTGGGCGGGCTGGAGGGGGACGACCGTCTCACCGTCCGTGACCGCGAACAGCGACACCTCGGGGCCGTCCAGGTACTCCTCGACCACGACGCGCCCGCAGGCCAGCGCGTGCTCGCGGGCTGCCTGGAGGTCGCTGGTCACGACGACGCCCTTGCCGGCCGCCAGCCCGTCGTCCTTGACGACGTACGGCGGGCCGAAGGCGTCCAGCGCCGCGTCGATCTCGGCCTCGTCGGTGCAGACGTAGGCCCGGGCGGTGGGCACGCCCGCCGCCGCCATCACGTCCTTCGCGAAGGCCTTCGACCCCTCCAGCCGGGCGGCCTGCGCCGACGGCCCGAACACCGGGATCCCCCGCGCCCGCACCGCGTCCGCCACCCCCGCCACCAGCGGAGCCTCCGGACCGACCACCACCAGCCCCGCCTCCAGGGAGACGGCCAGCTCGGCGACGGCCGCGCCGTCGAGCGCGTCGACGGGGTGCAGCTCGGCGATCTCCGCGATGCCGGCGTTGCCGGGTGCGCAGTACAGCGCGCTGACGTCGGGGTCGAGGGACAGTGCGCGGCACAGGGCGTGTTCGCGGGCGCCGCTGCCGATGACGAGGACCTTCACGGTATGCAGCCTATTGCCTCGCCGCCCGGCCCCTCCGCGCCGGGGGCCCGGCCGCCCTCGTCCGGCGGCCGGGCGGGCGGGCGTGATCAGGCGCCCGCGTAGCCGATGTGCTCGATGTGGAGCGTGTGAGCGTCCCGGTCAAGGCGGTACAGGATGCGCCAGGGCCCGTGCCGCAGGCGGCGATGCTCAGTGCCCCACGGGCGGGAACCTTCGGGCCGATGGTTCTCAGCCAGCTGGTCGGTGGCTTGCAGGAGGTCGTCAACACTGTGGGGATCGACCTTCAGGTGGCCGGCAGCGGCATCGAGAGCTGCGGGTTCCCACACCACCTGCCAGCTCACTCGCTCCGCCCGGCCGCCTCAAGAAGGGCGCGTCGCGCCTCACTGTGCGGGATCGGGGCCTCGCTGCGGCCAAGGGCACGATCACGCTCGATGCGCGCGAGAGCGAGGGCGTCCTCGAGGTCTTCGAGCTCGGCGGGCGAAATCAGGACAGCCGTAGGAACACCCCGGTCAGTCAAGGTGATGTGCTCGTGTTGAGCGGCTCGACGCGCGAGGTCGCCGAGCCGGCCTCGGGCTTCTGCGATCGGATATGTAGCCGACATGTCACTAGTGTACACCAGCATTACACTTGGATCGCCCGACCGAGGCGGCGCTCGCGGCCGTCTCCGGCCGCTGGACCGCCACGGGCGAGACGCTCCTGCGCCTCACCGGCGGCCCGCGCTCACCCGCCCCGTAGAGCGCGAGGGCGAGCAGGCGTTCGATCACCGTTGTCGGCGCCGGGTGGGAGGATCCGGCGCATGCTGGAATCACTGGAATCAGACGTGAAGGCCAGGCTCCACCACTACCTGCGCCGGGCCCGCGAGGCCCTGCTGTGGAAGCTCGACGGGCTCTCCGAGTACGACATCCGCCGCCCGCTGACGCCGACCGGCACCAATCTGCTGGGGCTGGTCAAACACGCCGCCGGCGTGGAGAAGGTCTACTTCGGCGATGTGTTCGGGCGGTCGTTCGACGAGCCGCTGCCCTGGATGGCGGAGGACGCCGAGCCCAACGCCGACATGTGGGCGACCGCCGAGGAGTCGCGCGAGGACATCGTCGGGCTGTACCACCGCGTGGCGAAGCAGGCCGACGCGACGATCGAGACGCTGCCGCTCGACGCGCCCGGTCGTGTGTCGTGGTGGCCCGAGGAGCACCGCGAGGTGACGCTCCAGCAGATCGTGCTGCATGTGCTCACCGATCTCCACCGCCACGCGGGTCACGCCGACATCGTCAGGGAGCTGATCGACGGGACCGTCGGCATGCGGCCCGGCGGCGAGAACATGGCGCCGGGCGACCAGGCGTGGTGGGAGGGGTACCGGAGCCGGCTGGAGCGGGTGGCGAAGGAGGTCGGCAAGCCCTCGGCGCGGGTGACGCTGCGCGAGGTCCGGGACGAGGACCTGGCCGTCTTCTGGGCTCAGATGAACGAGCCCGAGGGGATCCATATGGCGGCGTTCACCGCCGAGGACCCCTCGGACCGCGCCCGTTTCGACGCCCACTGGGCGAGGAACCGCCGGGACCCGGCGGTCGTCCTGCGCACCGTGGTGGGCGGGCGCGGTGAGGTCGTCGGGCACGCCGCCGTGTTCGGCCCGGCCGAGGAGCGCGAGGTCACGTACTGGATCGGGCGGGAGTACTGGGGCCGGGGGGCGGCCACCGCCGCGCTGCGGGAGCTGCTCCGGGCCGTGCCGGAGCGTCCGCTGTACGCCCGGGCGGCGGCGGACAACGGTGGCTCGATCCGGGTCCTGGAGAAGTGCGGATTCGTGGCGGCCGGCAGGGAGCGCGGATTCGCGAACGCGCGGGGCGAGGAGATCGACGAAGTGCTGCTCACCTTGAGCGACTGACCGCCCCGAGGGCCGCACCGGATAGCGTCGCCGCTCATGGAACAGCAGACCTGGGACACCGTCCGCCGGCTCGTCGCGTGGCTGGACGCGGAGAGCCGCCCCATGTCGCCGGAGGTCGCGCGGCTGCTGCGGGTGCTGAAGATCAGCGAGGAGGCGGGGGAGGTGGCCGAGGCGGTGCACGGCGCCCTGGGCGGCAACCCCCGCAAGGGCGCGAGCCACACGTGGGCGGACGTGGAGCGGGAGCTGTGCGATGTCATCCTGACCGCCATGGTCGCGCTGGCGAGCCTCACCCCGGACGCCCGGAAGGTCTTCGAGGAGCATGTGTCGTGTGTGGCGGACCGGTCGCTGGGGTGAGAACGTCACCGCCCGACCCCGGCACTCTTTCGGGTGAGGGAGCGGACGCTCTTATAGCGGATGACACACCTCGTACGGGCGGTTATCTTGCCATCTCGGCCGCGTGGCCAGCCGTTTGGCGGTAGGTAAGGTGGTTCCGCATCGGCCGCGCGCCAAGAGAGGTGCAGCGACTACATGAAGCCCCAGAGGGAGTGGCACGGGTGAGTCAGCCGGAGATGCAGCCCGAGGGGCTCCCTCGACAGGAAGGCCCGAAGAAGCAGGGGGACCTGCTCGGTCGGCCCTTCCCGCACGGCGACTGGGGCGAGCCCGCCGAGCGCCTCGACGAGCTGTACCAGTGGGTCGAGGAAGGCGCGCTGCAGGTCGCGAAGTGGTACCTCGCCGACCGGGTGTGGAAGCGGCGGGTCGCGCGGGCGCTGCGGGTGGGGGCGGCCGTCATGGGGGTCGTGGGAGCCATACTGCCGCTGCTGGATCTCAACGGGGTGCTGGGCGGCGGGGCCGGGTGGGGCTGCCTGGTGCTGCTGATCGCCGCCGCGTGCGTCGGGTGCGACCGGTTCTTCGGGCTGACCTCGGGCTGGATGCGGGACGTCGCCACGGCACAGGCCGTGCAACGACGTCTGGAGACGCTGCAGTTCGACTGGGCGTCGGAGAGCGTGCGCGAGGTGCTCGGCCCGACCGAGGGCACGGCGGCCGAGGCCGTGGAGCGCTGCCTCGCCGTGCTGCGCCGCTTCTGCGAGGACATCTCGGAACTCGTACGGACCGAGACCGCCGGCTGGATGGTGGACTTCGGCTCCGGCTCCGCGCCCCTGTTCACCCAGGCCCTGGTGGCCCAGGGCTCCCGCCCCGAGGGCGGCTCCCCCGCGAACCGCTTCCCCCTCCAGCCGACCACCCGCCCCAACATGCCCCGTCAGCGCCCGCCGGAGCCGCCCCGGTAGCCGGAGCCGCCCGGCACCGCCCCGGTAGCGGAAACGCCCGGGTCAGCCGCTCCGAGGGGCCTGCTGGACCGCCCACTGGATCGCCGCCACCATCTCGTTCCGGTGGGCGATGTTGTGGCGCGACCACACCGGCGTGCGCCAGTTGGCGGCGATCCCGAAGCGTCGGCGTCTGCCGTCCCGCGTGGTGATGTGCAGCACCGTCCGGCCGGTCGCCCCGACCGAGGTGATGTCCTCAAGCCGCACGGCCCGCGCCTTGTTCGCCCAGCCGACGATCAGCTCGATCGCCCTGTCGACGCCCGTCGGCGCCGCCGAACCGGCCACCGTGCTCAACAACTGGCCCGCGAGCTTGGTGTTCAACGGGCCGTGGTACACGCGGCGGTTGGTGAGGACGAGCAGACCGCCGATCAGCGCGAGGCCGGTGCCAGGGATCAGAACGGCTCCGGTCTTCATGCAGAGCACCCGCTCCCCCGGCTCCGGCGGCAGGGTCACCCACAGTCTCATCACGCATCCCCCCTTGAACCATCAAGCTTACTGACGGTCCTCCCGGCGCAGGCGGTAAACGACGCTCGGGCGCAGCGGGCCCTCGGGCACGGTCATGTCGTCGAAGTCGTCGGCCGGGTCGCGGGTCATGCCGATGCGGCGCATCACCGCCTGGGAGCGGAGATTGGTGGCCGTGGTGACGGCGAGGATCTCCGGCAGGCGGAGAGCCTCGAAGCCGTGGTCCACGGCGGCCAGGGCGGCCTCGGTGGCGTAGCCGTGTCCCCAGTACGGGCGGGCCAGCCGCCAGCCGACCTCCACTCCGGTGAACGGCATGTCCTCGTCCACCGGATCGAGCCCGGTGAAGCCGATGAACTCCCCGGTGGCCCTCACCTCCACGGCCCACCACCCCCAGCCCCGCCGGTCGAGGTCGGCCTGGAAGCGGGCCACTGACGCGTCGCTCTGCTCCCGCGTGAGGACGCCCGGGAAGTACTCGCGGACCTCGGGGTCGGCGTTCAGGGCCGCCCATGGGGCGAGGTCGGATTCCCGCCACTCGCGGAGCACAAGACGATCGGTGCGCAGTTCGGACATCCCGGCAATCTAACGTGTTCCGCGAGCGCGGGACGATCGAATAAACCGGCGGAGCGGCGCCGCCCCTTGGGCTCCGCCACCCGGCCCGCCCCGGCCGGCCCCGGCTCCCCGCTCAGCTGAAGACGATCATCGAGCCCTGGCCGAGGCTGCGGGTGGCCGCCGCGTGGAGGCCCAGCCAGACGTGGCGCTCGCGGGCGAAGGGGTTGTCCTCGTACGGAATGGGTGCGGCCGGTTCCTCCAGGGTGGTGGGGCGGGCCGGGGGCGCGGGGGTGGCCGGGGGGTTGTGGGGGTCGATGCCGAGGGCGGGGGCGACGGCCTCCAGCTCCCTCAGCAGGCCGTGGCTGGACCCCAGGGGCCCGCCGCCCTCGAGGAGTTCGTCGTTGGACAGCGGGTGTGCGAAGTCGACGGGGACGTAGGCGCCGGCGTGGTCGTAGTGCCACACCAGGTGGGACTGCTGGGCCGTGGGCTCGAACATCTCCAGCAACTGCTCGTAGTCCCCGCCGAGTTCGTCCACCGGCGTGACGGCCAGCCCGGAGATCTGGAGCAGGTAGGCGCGGCGGAGGAAGTGCAGCGCGTCGTAGTCGAAGGCCGCGACCGGGGCGACGTCCCCGGACAGGCCCGGCATGTAGCCGAAGACGGGCACGGGCGGCAGACCGGCGTCCCCGAGTGCCTTGTCGTAGGCCGCGAGTTCCTCCGCGAAGGGGTTGTCGGGGCTGTGGCACAGCACATCGACGAGGGGGACCAGCCAGAGGTCACAGGCCACGCGATCTCACTCTCGTATCCGTACGGGCAGTGGTCGGCCCAGCGTAATGCTCCCCGTACGCCGCGCGAAGAGCCCTGTACGTCAGGGGGGCGTGGCGGTGGTCGCTGTCGTCCCGGACGGGTTCGCCGGTGACGTGTACCCGCCCATCGGGGTGGTCGGGGACATGCCGGGGGAGGTGTCCGACCAGGTGTCCGGTGAGGTGCTGGGTGACGTGGGCGGCGGTTGGCTGGAGTCCGCTGATCCCGTCGGTTCGGTCGGGCCGGACGAGCTCCCGCTGGGCGACGCCGTCCCGGTCGGCGACGCCGTCCCGGTCGGCGACGCCGTCCCGGTCGGCGCGGTGCTCGTCGGCGTCGTGGGGCGGTCCGGGCCGGGCCCGGCGGGGGGCGTGGCCGGGCCGGGCAGCAGGCGCGCGGCCAGGGCCAGCGCCACGGCCACCAGCGCGACGACCAGCCCCGCCGCCACGGGCAGCGCCGCCCGGCGCGCACGCGCCCGCCGCCGGCCCCGCCGGAGGGCCCGGGCCACGTCCACGCCCGGCGCCCCGGGGCCCGGTTCGAGACCGCGCAGCGGGGAGAGCAGCCGCGCCGCCTCCCGTGCCAGCTCGTCGTCGTCCCGCATGGCGGCTACTCCTTCCCCAAGCGCTGGTCCACGGACGGCATCGAGGCGAGCGGATGCCCGCCGAGTTGCCCGCGCAGCCGGGCGAGGCCCCGCGCGGTCTGGCTCTTCACGTTTCCCTCGGAACAGCCGAGGACCGCCGCCACCTCGGCCACCGGCAGGTCGCACAGGAACCGCAGCACCAGCACGGCGCGTTGGCGCGCCGGGATGCGGGAGAGCGCGGTGTGCACGACCGTGCGCGTCTCGATGTCCGGCACGCCCGCGACGGGCGGCAGCCCCGGCGTCTCGTGCGGCGCGCCCGAGAGGCGGACGACCCGGGCCCAGCCGAGGCGCTGCTCGTTGAGGAAGCACCGGACGAGGATGGTGTGGACGTAGCGGTCCAGGTCGTCGGCGGCGCGGGCGCGGCGCCAGTGGACGTACAGCTTGGTCAGGGCGGCCTGGACGACGTCGTCGGCGCGGTGCGGGTCCTTGCAGAGCAGGTGCGCGACGCGGCGCAGCGCGGGCAGCCTCGCGGAGACGTACGCGGTGTACGCCCGCTCGGCTTCCGCCTCGTCCTCGGTCCGGTCGGCGGCTCGGTCGGCGGCCTGGTTCCCCGTCCGGCCCTCCGCCCGGTCCTGAGCCCCGCCCCCGGCCGCACCACCCCCGGGCCCGTCCTTCCTCACGTCCCTCCGTGCACGTCCCACACCCACACTCCCCCGATCCACTCCCCCTGCCAGCCCAGCAGCCGCTCCAGGGTGACACGCAGCGCCTCGTCCCCCGGTTGCGGGGCGAGCACGACCGCGCCCGCCCGCCAGTACTCGAGGTCCTCGCGGGCGGCGCGGCGCTGCTCCTGGCGGATGCGCGGGACCCGTCCGGTGCGGCTGACCTCGGCGAGGAGGGCGGAGGTGAAGCGGTACTGGGGGCCGTAGACGCCGGTCCGGTCGGGGCCGTCGGGGCCGTTGAAGTAGCCGCCGGGGAGCGGGAAGCCGAGCCCGGCGGTGGTCTGCCAGTGCAGGGCCTCGGCGTCGCCGGGGCTGGGCAGCGGTACGGGGACGAGGGTGCGGCCCTCGGGCACGTGCGCCCGCCAGGTGCCGTCGGCGATGAAGGACGGGACGGGGACGCGGTCGGCGGTGGTGAACGGGGTGGGCGCGATAGGCAGCAGGGCGGCGGTCACGGCGGCCCACCCGGCGATCCGCAGCCCCCGCCCGCCGCCGTCGCCGCCGCCGTCGCCGTCGCCGCCGCCGTCCGGCCCGGCGGGGGCCGAGGCGCACAACCGGTCGCAGGCCAGGGCCAGCAGGATGCCGAGCGCGGGCACCGCCGCCATCGCCACCCGCGACTCGATGACCGACTCGAACAGCGGCCGGTGGGCGAGCGCCCGCCACGGCCCGGGCAGCGTGATCCCCGTCCAGGGCACCGGGATGGTGCGCCCGAGGGAGAGCACGGACGCCGCGAGGGCCACCCACCCGAGCGCCCGCACCCGGGGGTCCCGCCACAGCCACACCACCACGACGGCGGTCAGGGCGAGCAGCGGCCAGCCGAAGAAGGCGTTCTGCTCGGTGCGGTTCATCGCCAGCGCGTCGGCGGTGGCCTGGTGCCCGGCCAGCGAGCGGCCGGCGAACTCCACGAACGCGCGCGGGGAGTTGCCGGCCGGGCCGTGCAGCACGCTGTGGTAGCTCTGGTCGCCGAAGAACTGCCACAGCAGCGGATAGGCGAGCAGCGGCACGCACACCGCGACCGCGACGGCCAGCCCCCGGGCCAGCGGGCGCAGCGCCGCCCGCGCCCGGGCCGGGCGCGCGGCCGCGTAGCCGGCCGCGAAGAGGACGAGGCCCAGGGCGGCGAGCAGCAGCGCCTCCTCGCCGAGGAAGACCTGGTAGGTGAGGAAGAGGCCGAGGACCACCCCGTCGCGCCCGACGCGGGTGCCCTCGCACAACCGCAGCAGCCGGTCGATGATCAGCGGCATCATGAACAGCACCGCGAAGTTGGGGTGCGCGTTGGCGTGGGAGATCATCGGCGGGGCGAAGGCGCACAGGGCGCCGCCGAGCGCGGCGGCCCGGCGGGCGCGTACGAACCGCTTGCGCAGCAGCCAGTACCAGGCGGCCGCGGTCCCGGCCAGCCCGCAGGTCAGCACCAGTGTCCAGGTCGCGCCCGGCCCGAAGAGCGCGGTGACGGGCGCGAGCGGGACGGCGAGCCCGAGCATGGCGGTGTTGGCCATGAGGTTGACCCCGAGCGGGGCGTTCTGGAGGCCGGTGAAGAACGGGTCGTCGAGCCCGAGGACATGGTGGGCGGTGACCGCGAAGAACCACTCCCACTGGTTCTGGTCCTGCCCGCTGTCGACGAGGTAGCGGTGCCCGACGTGCGCCCACAGCCCCTTGTAGAGCAGCACGGACAGCAGCAGATAGGCGAGGAGTACGGCCCGGTCGCCGGCGCCGATCCGCTCCCGTACGCCCCGCCGCGCGAGGCGCAGCAGTTCCAGGAGCACCCGTCCGTAGTCCAGCGGCCGGATCTTGGAGCCCTCCTGGTGGGCCCAGCGCACCGGCACCTCGGCGACCGGCCAGCCCTCGCGGCGGAAGGCGCGCAGGATCTCCACGTCGATGCCCCACCCGTCGAGCCGCGACCGGCCGAAGGCCGCGCGCGCCCGGTCGCCGTCGAAGAGCTTGAATCCGCACTGGGTGTCGCGGACGCCGGGCAGGGCGACCGCCCGTATCAGACGGTTGCCCGCCCGGCCGGCCAGCCGGCGCAGCGGGTGCTGGTCCACCTCGATCAGCGCCTGGGGGTGGGCGCGGGAGCCGATCGCCGCGGCGGAGCCCGCGTCGAGCCGGTCGTGCAGCGACGCCAACTCCTCGATGGGGGTGGCGAGATCGGCGTCGGTCAGCAGCACCCGCCGCCCGCGCGAGGCGAGCACGCCCAGGCGCAGCGCGTGGCCCTTGCCGTGGTTCCGCGCGGAGGAACCGGCGGTGGGGGACGCGGCGGGCGGGGTCAGCAGCCGGATGCGCGGCTCGGCCTCGGCCGCCCGGCGGACGACGGCCGCGGTGGCGTCGCTGGACCCGTCGTCGACGACGATCAGCTCCCACTCGGCGTGGCGGCCGGGCGAGGAGCGCAGATAGCGGCAGATCGTGTCGAGGGTCCGGGGCAGCCGGTGCTCCTCGTTGTACGCGGGCACGACCACGGTCAGATCGACGGCGCCGCGGCCGGGAGCGGGCGCGGCGGGGCCGATGGCCAGGGCCGGAGGGCGGGCGGGCGAAGTGTGCAGCACATGTGGGGGACCACCGCGGGTCCACGCCGGGTTGTGTGTCGCCTGTCACATTCGCGGGCGGGTGTCGCGCGTCACCTCGCCGTGGGGCGGCGGCTCATCCTTCCCGGCGGCTCATCCTTCCCGGCGGCTCATTCCTTCCCGGTGGCTCATTGCTTTCCGCCGCCGGTGACCAGTCGCTCGATCAGAGCGAGGGAGTGCGCGTTGTACGCGGCTATCAGCCGCTCGGAGGCCTCCGCGTCGCCGCGTGTGACGGCCGCGGTGAGCTCGCCGTGCCCGGCCCACAACTGCCCGCGCAGATCCGGCACCCGCCGCAGATACGGCACGGTGAAGACCCAGGACTGGACCCGCAGCCGCTGGAGGAAGTCGAGTATGTACGGGTTGCCGACGAGCCCGCACAGCTCGCGCCAGAAGCGCAGGTCGTAGCCGATGAGTATGTCGAGGTCGCCGGAGCGCGCGGCGCGCTCGGCCTCCTCGGCGCGGCGCCGCACCGAGGCCAGGGCCTGCGGGGTCATGCTGCGCAGGGTGTCCTCGACGCACTGCCGGAAGACGCCCTCGACCACCATGTTGCGGGCGTTGAGCATGTGCCGGAAGTCCTCGAAGGTGAACTCGTGGACCTTGAAGCCGCGGTGTTCCTCGACGTCCAGCAGCCCCTGGGAGCACAGGTCGAGCAGGGCCTCGCGGACGGGGGTGGCGGAGACGCCGTACTGGTCGGCCATCTCCTTGACGGTGAACTGTCGGCCGGCCGGGAGTCTGCCCGCGAGCACCTCGTCGCACAGCGCCTCGGCGATCTGCTGGCGCAGGGTGTTGCGCTTGACCGGGCTGGTGCCGGGCACGGGCATCGATGACCGTCTCCTTCCGCGGCCGTCGTGTCGTACGGATGCGGACGGCCCTCGCATCACGATATGCGAGGGCCGTTGCGCGAAGTGCGCAGAGTGGCTGGAGTGGTCTACACCGTGACGCCCGAGGAGCCGTCAGACGGTGTGGGCGTCGGCCGCGGACAGGGCCTCGTCGAGGATCGCCAGGCCCTCCTTGGCCTCGGCCTCGGTGATGGTGCACGGCGGGACCACATGCGTGCGGTTCATGTTCACGAAGGGCCACAGCCCGCCGCGCTTGCAGGCCGCCGCGAACTCGGCCATGGGCTGGTTCGCCGGGCCGCTCGCGTTGTACGGGACCAGGGGCTCGCGGGTCTCCTTGCTCTTGACGAGGTCGAGCGCCCAGAACACGCCGAGACCGCGGACCTCGCCGACGGACGGGTGGCGCTCGGCGATCTCGCGCAGCCCGGGGCCGATGACCTTCTCCCCGATCTCGGCGGCGTTCTCCACGATGCCCTCCTCCGCCATGGCGTTGATGGTGGCGACGGCGGAGGCGCAGGCGAGCGGGTGGCCGGAGTAGGTGAGGCCGCCGGGGTAGGGCCGCTGGTCGAAGTCGGCGGCGATCTCGGCGCTGATGGCGACGCCGCCGAGCGGGACATAGCCGGAGTTGACGCCCTTGGCGAAGGTCAGCAGGTCCGGGGTGACGCCGAAGTGGTCGGCGGCGAACCAGTGGCCGGTGCGGCCGAAGCCCGCCATGACCTCGTCGAGGACGAAGACGATGCCGTAGCGGTCGCAGATCTCGCGGACCCCGGCCAGATAGCCGGGCGGCGGCACCATGATCCCGGCCGTGCCGGGGACGGTCTCCAGGATGATCGCGGCGATGGACTGGGGGCCCTCGAACGCGATGGTCTCCTCCAGGTGCGCCAGCGCGCGCTCGCACTCCTGCCGCTCGTCGGCGGAGTGGAAGGGCGAGCGGTAGAGGAACGGCCCCCAGAAGTGGACGACTCCGGCCGAGGCGGTGTCGGAGGGCCAGCGGCGCGGGTCGCCGGTCAGGTTGATCGCGGCGGCGGTCGCGCCGTGGTACGAGCGGTAGGCGGACAGCACCTTGGGCCGGCCGGTGTGCAGCCGGGCCATGCGGACGGCGTTCTCCACGGCCTCGGCGCCGCCGTTGGTGAAGAAGATCTTGTCCAGGTCGCCGGGGGTGCGCTCGGCGATCAGCCGTGCCGCCTCGGACCGCACGTCCACGGCGAAGCCCGGCGCGATGGTGCACAGCTTGGCGGCCTGCTCCCGCACGGCGGCCACGACCTTGGGGTGCTGGTGGCCGATGTTGGTGTTGACCAGCTGGGAGGAGAAGTCGAGGTAGCGGTTCCCGTCGTAGTCCCAGAAGTACGCGCCCTCGGCGCCCGCGACGGCGAGCGGGTCGATGAGCCCCTGGGCGGACCACGAGTGGAAGACGTGGGCCCGGTCCATCGCCTTGACGGCGGCACCGGTGGCGGGGTCGGGCGTGGGGCTGGGGGTCGGGGCGGGCTGCGCGGGCAGTGCGGACACGTTCGTACCTCTGATCGCTCGCAGGTCGGTGGGGCCCAGGGTACGGACCGGGCGCGGCGGCGCGGCACCGACAGGCTGTCGGGCGCTGGCGGGGCACGTGGACAGACTGCCGGGCGGGAGCGCGGACCCTTGACCCGGCCTTGTTTGACAGCTTGCTGTCCATACGACAGCCTGCTGTCATCCAGTCGGCGCGCCGCACCGAGGCGGGCCCGGGGACGAGGAGCAGCCATGGAACGCAGGACCGTGCATGTGGCCGTCTACGACACGCTCGCCGACTGGGAGTTCGGCTACGCCACCGCGCATCTGCGCGACACCTCCTTCCACCGGCCGCCCCGCCCCGGCATCGACGTGGTGACCGTCGCGGAGCGTCGCGAGCCGGTGACGACGATGGGCGGGCTGCGCCTCCAGCCCGACCTGGCCCTGGAGGACCTGCGGCCCGAGCACAGCGCGATGCTGGTCCTGCCGGGCGCGAGCCTGTGGGACGCCGGCGAGCGGAACGCGCCCTTCGCGCGGGCGGCGCGGACCTTCCTGGAGGCGGGCGTCCCGGTCGCGGCCATCTGCGGGGCCACGGCGGGCCTCGCCCGCGAGGGCCTGCTGGACGACCGCGCCCACACCAGCGCCGCCGCCCCCTACCTGGCCGCCACCGGCTACAAGGGCGGCGACCACTACCGGGAGGCGGACGCGGTCACCGACGAGTCCGGCGACCTGATCACGGCCGGGCCGACGGAGCCGGTCGCCTTCGCCCGGGAGATCCTGGCCCGGCTGGACGTGTACGAGCCCGAGGTGCTCGACGCCTGGTTCCGGCTCTTCTCCGCCTCGGACGCGAGCGCCTTCGAGGTACTTCAGGCGGCGCAGCTGCGATGAGCGAGCGCGCCGAGCGGGACGTGCCCCAACCTGGGGGCAGCGAGCGGGACGTGGCCGAGCGCGAGGGCGTTGAGCGGAAAGCGGCTCAGCCCGCAGACAGCACCGCAGCCACCGCGCCCGCCCTGCTCAGCCGGACCGCGCTGGCCGTCTTCCGGCTGGGCGGGCAGTTCCTCGCCGTGTCCGAGCGGCTGGCCCGGCCCGTGGGGCTGACCGCCGCGCGATGGCAGGTGCTCGGGGCCGTGTTGGGGGAGCCGCTGAGCGTGGCCCAGATCGCGCGGGTCATGGGCATCACGCGGCAGAGCGTGCAGCGCGTCGCGGATCTGCTCGTCGCGGACGGACTGGCCGAATACCGCCCGAACCCCGCGCACCGCCGCGCCAAACTGCTCGCCCCGACCGCCGAAGGCCGCGCCGCCGTAGGAGCGATCAGTCCAGGCCACCGGGGCTTCGCCGGACAGCTGTGCGAACAGCTGGGCGGAGAGGCGGAGTTCGCGGCCGTGGCGGACGCGCTGCGGCGGCTGTCGGAGGCCATGGAGGCTCTGGAGGATCAGCACGGTCAGATACGGAACCGATAACGGATCCCACGCGTCGTCCACTTCGCTCTCAGCCCCCTCTATTCTCTGGCGAGGGGCTGATCAGGGGAACAGGGGAAGGACAGCGACGCATGGAAGACCTGGGGGCCGAGGACCCTCGCTGGATCGGCGAGTACCGGCTGATCCGGCGGCTGGGAGCGGGCGGCATGGGACGGGTGTTCCTGGCCCACTCGCCACGCGGCCGCACGGTCGCGGTCAAACTCGTCCAGACGGAACTCGCGCAGCAGGCCGAATTCCGACGTCGCTTCAAGCAGGAGGTGCGGGCCGCGCAGCGGGTCGGGGGCGAGTGGACGGCCCCCGTGCTCGACGCGGACACCGAGGCCGCCACGCCCTGGGTGGCCACCGGCTACATCGCCGGTCCCTCCCTGCACTCGATCGTGGCCGAATCGGGTCCCCTGCCCGAGCGGTCGGTACGGATCCTGGGCCACGGCCTGACCAAGGCGCTCCAGTCCATCCACGGCGCGAATCTGATCCACCGTGACCTGAAGCCCTCCAACGTCCTCATCACGATCGACGGGCCGCGCGTCATCGACTTCGGCATCGCGCGGGCCCTGGAGACCGTCACCGACGGCATCCTCACCCGCAGCGGCGCCGTGGTCGGCTCGCCGGGCTTCATGTCGCCCGAGCAGGTGCGGGGCGAGCGGGTCACCCCCGCCAGCGACGTCTTCTGCCTCGGCTCGGTGCTCGCCTTCGCGGCCATCGGCCGCCAGCCCTTCGGCACCACCGACAGCGGGGTGCACGCGGTGATGTACCGCATCGCGCAGGAGGAACCCGACCTCCAGGGGCTCCCCGAGGGGCTGCGCGAGCTGGTCACCGACTGCCTGAACAAGGACCCGGCCGCCCGGCCCACCCTGGAGCAGCTCCTGGAGCGCACGGCCGGGCCCGAGGGCGCGGAGGACGCCGACGAGCCCTGGCTGCCGGGCAGCCTCGTCGCGCAGCTCGGGCGCCACGCCGTACAGCTGCTCGACGCGGAGACCCCGGCCGGCCCGCAGCCGCCCGTCATGCCCGCGCCGCCGTCCGCGCCGCCCACCACTCCGCCGTCCGCGCCGCCCGCCTTCCCGCCGGCCAAGCCGGCGGTCCCCGCTCCCCCGGCGACGCCGCCCACCGCCACCTCGTACCCGCTGGCGCCCGCGGAGCCGGCGACGCCCCCGGCGCCGGCCGCCCCGCCGCAGCGGGCGACCCCGCCGGCGGTCCCCGCGGTGCCCCCTGCCGCCCCGCCCGCGGCCTCTCCCGCCGAGAGCGCCGCAGCTTGTCCCCATGGCGACCAGGGCCAACAGCA